>CALCMV010000037.1 GCA_937967535.1 uncultured Saprospiraceae bacterium | reverse complement strand
GCCCGACTGCCTGCACCGTATCTGAATGAAAAAGTGCGTCATTCGCTTTGCACAAAGCCGATACTTTTTCGACTTCGAGTAGCGTGCCGATTTCGTTATTGGCATACATCAGCGAGACGAGCGTTTTTTTTGTTTTATCTTGTAATAATTCTTCTAAATGCGCCAAATCCACTCGTCCGCGACTATCCGTTTTTACAAAAATATATTCTATATCTTGCTGTTTTTCAAGCTGTTCTAATGTGTGGAATACGCAGTGATGCTCCAATTTCGAGCTAATGATACGCCGCACCCCCAAGTCGCGCACCGCACCAAATAATGCCATATTATTGGATTCCGTACCGCCCGAAGTGAAGAAAATCTCCCCCAAAGAAGCATCTAAACAATCCGCCACTATTTTACGGGCATCTTCTACGGCAGTACGTGCCTTGCGTCCGTCGGCGTGGATGGAAGATGGATTGCCGTGATGCTCGCGCAAGTAAGGCAACATGGCTTCAAAAACTTCTTCGCTAAGTGGGGTGGTGGCTGCATGGTCAAGATATACGCGCATGGTTCGTTATTCGTTTATTTCGTTATTCGTCAACTCGTCAATTCAAGAACTCGTCAACTCGTCATGCTTGCAAAGGTAGGTTTTTTGACATAAAAAAGCGTGACTATGCTATGCACAATCACGCTGTCCTGAAAAACACACTTATTGTGTTTTGTCTTATTTTTCTTCCGTATCAATACCGAGCATACGTTCCATCTCCGCCTTATCGCGAATCACCTCAAAATCTTCGTAGCCCTTACGCACGCCCTCTACGCGCCAGTCAAATTGATAATTGCCCGTACCGCCGCCCAATTCCTTGACGATGAAACCCGTAGCCGTCTTTTCGACCACTGCCAAACCCTTCGACGCAGCATCCAAAGGCGTAAGTGTGACCGTCAGCGTAGTCGGATTGACGACCAACTCAAAATGCTCGGAAAAATCGACTCGTACCTCACCATCGACAAGCTGTGCGGTGCCTCGCTCGTAGGCGGCGGCTTCGGGACCTTCGATGCTGGCGTACCAGATTTCTTTTTCAGAGTTTTGCGGATGGTTCATACGGAAATTCTTGATATCGCCGGCAATGCTACCATTGCCATTTCCATCAATAAATAAACATATCTGTGACGTACCATTTTCATCAAATACACAAACTCGTCCGTGATTATCATTTCCTGTTGGGGATAGTTCTACATTACGAGAACCATTTGCTCCATTTGCTCTAATAAAAACTGCACCTCCGCGAGAAGGCGCAGAGATTATCTCCCCTTTATTTAGGCTTTCGTCATCATAAACTCTAATCCCTCCATGGTCGTTATTGCCTTGATTACTGATGTTGGTATTGAGGCTACCATTGTCTCCCCAAAGTGTCAAAGTACCAAAATTACCATCAGCATTTGCTCCTGTGGCAACCTTAAGATTACCATTACTATATGCTCTAATGGTACCATGGTTGGAGCTGGTATTTGAACCTAAAGTCACAATATTATTGTTATTTTCACCGCTAAGTACAAGAGTACCTGCATCAACACTATGGGAGGACGACATAGAGGCTTTAGGATTGCCATCTTCATCTAAGAGGTTTATTGTGCCATTATTGAAATTGTTGTTACTACCATTACCCCCGATAGATACATTAAAACTACCATTTGTTCCATGGAATCTCAAAAATTCATCTTGATTATTAACGTCTTTTAGCTTTCCATTTCCTGCCATTGTAGCATAAGGCACACTCAAAAGCTGATGCGTACCCAAGTCTATCCAGTTACCATTGTCTTGAACTTCTACTTGAAGAAAATGATCACCAAGTCGCCAATCAATATTAGAAAAGTCTGTAAGATTAATAGAACCAATGGTAACGACGAATAAACCTAAATCATTGGTATTGACTAATCTTTCTTCTGTATATATGACTGTTCCGTTTTCGCTGTCTCTTAATATGCTAAACCTTAAACCAATGTTCTCGCTGTTCATCGGCTGCCCGTCCGCACCATGCGCTACGGCTTGGTATTTCATGCCAAAAGGTACTTGCCCAATGCCCGGTACTTGTGCGTATAGGCTATATGTGAGTAGGGTGATGAGTATGGTGGTGATTATATTTTTCATGATGTGTTTTGTTTTTTTAATTAAAAATAAGTAAATATATGAAGTGTTATTTTTGAGTGTTACCGTCTGTCGGGTCAATGCCAATCAAACGCTCCATCTCTGCCTTATCGCGGATGACTTTGTAATCCTCAAATCCTTTGCGAACACATTTGACTTCCCAATCAAACTTATAATTGCCTGTACCATTTCTTAATTCTTTGACTTTTATTCCAGTAGCTGTTTTTTCGATAACTGCCAAACCTTCAGAAGCGGCAGAGTTTGGTGTAAGGATAACCGTCATTGTTTCAGGATTAGCGACCAACTCAAAATGCTCCGAGAAATCTACGCGTACCTCACCATCGACAAGCTGTGCGGTGCCGCGCTCGTAGGCGGCTGCTTCGGGCCCTTCGATGCAGGCGTACCAGATTTCTTTTGTGGGGTCTTTGGGATGATCCATGAAGAAGTTTTTGATGTGGGCGGCTATAAAACCGTCGGCAATCATATCATTGCTTTGGACTAATCCACTACCATTATCTCTTACACCCAATGTTGCTTTGATAGTTCCATCAGCATCGTGGACATATACTCTGCCATGATTATTATTGGCTGTGGCTCCCATTGTTACGTTGAAACTATTGTTTTCTCCCGTTAAGTGAATCGTACCAGCACCATTTTTATTTGGTGATGAAAAATGTAAAATGCGCGTTGCGCCATCTGGAGCATGAACACGCATAGCACCGTAATCTATATTGCTAATATCAGTTGTTCCAAATGACAAATTAAGATTGTTATTAGCACCACGAATATCCATTAGCCCTGCACCATCCCTTCCGGGTGCTGAAAATGCTGTAACTCTTTGTACACCTTCATCATCAAAAATACGTAATACACCAAAATCTGCATTATTTCCTGCGTCAACAGGACCCATTAAAATATTATTATTATTGTTACGTCCTCTCAATTGAAAATCACCCGCATTTGAATTATGATTAGACTGCATAGCAACTTTCCACTGACTATTTTCGTCTGTAACGAGTATTGTACCATTGTTTAGAGTATTATTAGTACCATTACCACCAAGTACCACATTATTGCTGCTATTTGAACCGTGAATCCTTAAAATTTCATCATTAAATTCGGGGTTGACTATTTTCCCATTCCCAGCCGTCATAGCATACGGCACACTCAAAAGCTGATGCGTACCCAAGTCCTGCCAACCGCCGTCATTGACTTCTACTTTGAGAAAGTGGTCGCCAAGTCGCCAGTCGATATTGGAGAAATCGGTGTTATTGACCGAGCCGATAGTGAGGACAAATAAACCTAAATCATTGGTGTTGGTTGCTTGTACTTCAGTAAATACAGGCGTATTGTCTCTTAAAATGGTGAATTGCAGCGTGATGTCTTCGCTGTTCATTGCTTGCCCGTCAGCACCACGCGCTACGGCTTGGTATTTCATGCCGAAGGGAACTTGTCCGATGCCCGGCACTTGTGCGTACAGGCTGTATGTGAGTAGGGTGATGAGTATGGTGGTGATTATATTTTTCATGATTGTGTTTTTGAAAAAATTAAAAAAATAAAAATAAATCGTCATTCCGAACTTGATTCGGAATCTGTCCGGTCTTGGCACAATCTCAAGCCGGAGCTTCTGTTTGGTATCGTGCCAAGATGCAACAGATACCGTTCCGATTACTATCGGAAGGGCACGGTATGACAGGTTACTTTTTGGGGAGGAGGATAGACTTACTGTCGTACGATTTTATACGTGCCAATCCATTCCCCTTCATCGGTATAGCAATGCAGAAAATAGACGGATTCGCTAAGGGTAGCCGTAGAGACTTGGAGTGTGCTGTTGATATTGCGCTGCCAGATATGTTGTCCGAGTGTACTACTCAGTACGGCGCGGACGGGCTTGCTTGCAGTCACCTTGATATTGAGGTATTCCATCGCAGGGTTGGGAAATACTTGTATGCCGTATTCATTGGCGAGGACTTCGTCTATGGCTACGGGTGTATTTTCTTCAAACTGATGAAAACCTTGCGTGAGTAATGTATTGGTTTCGTCAAGGTTGGCGATGGTCTCAACGGCAGGTTCGCCAACTGTCCAGTAGAGGCTAAAATTGTTGCCGTCGTAGTGGTCGCCTGTGCTGCCGATGACCCAACGGTCTATGCTTTGCGCTTGTGTGATGTACGCGCATAGGAGGAGAATGAATGTTAATTTCGTTTTCATGATTTAATTTTTTATTATGTGTTACAGGACTACGCGACATGATTCATCGGTACGAGAATCACGTCACATTTATTATTTATGCGATAAAATTAAATAGGAAAAACGAGAAAAAAAGCGCGACTGTGTAAGTGCCGCGTTTGGGTGTGTAAGTGGTGGATTTGAGTGGATAAGATACAGATAGGAAAATCTCTATTGCTTAATTTTCGCTAAAAAAAACTCCTTATAATGCCGTGAAACGGGCAATGATTTACCATTAGATAATTTGACACTACCGCCATCACCGCGTTTATACTTTTTCAAATGGTCGAGATTAATAAGATAACTTTTGTGAATGCGGCAAAAACGATAAGATTCAATCAGCATTTCAGTTTCTTTCAACAAGCGCGAAAACACTTGCTTTGAACCATCCGCAAGGTAAATCGTCGTGTAATTTCCATCCGCTTCGCAATACACAATTTCCTGCGAATAGATAAATTCAAAACCATCTTGCGTTGGGAAAGCAATTTGCTTATTGGTATTTTTCTGATTGAGGTTATAACGAAGTTTGTCATAATGGCGTTTGAATAAATGTTCTTCCCTGCGTGTAGAAAGGCGATTGACTACATTTACAAGTTCTTCGCTATCAATGGGTTTGAGTAGAAAACCAATCGCGCTAATCCGAAAAGCATCTACTGCGTATTGGTCATAAGCCGTTGTAAAAATCACCTCAAAATCAATTTCTTCAAACATTTCCAACATCTGAAAACCCGTCATTTGAGGCATATCAACATCCAAAAATACCACATCCGGTTTATGCGTATGTATGCTTTTTACGCCTTCAAAACCCGATGTACAGGTGTCCACCAAATCAATATCCGAACAGTGCTGTCCGATTTGATTAGTGATAATTTCCAAAGCGTCCGCTTCGTCGTCTATGGCAATGGCTTTCAGCATATTGCAAATATAAAAAAGTGCAAGCACAAGCATCAAGTACAAGTACAATTTTTTCTGTTATTTCAATTTGAACTTGTACTTGACACTTGTACTTGCACTTCGACGCGCGTTCCTTGCGCTTTATCTATCACCTTCACCGAAATATCATCGCCCATAAATGCGCTGTATTTTTCGATACGTTCTTGCGTAAGGCGCATCCCGAATGAAGGCGTATCGTGTGTGTGATGCGTAGTTGCGCTTGCAGCTTTTCTTCTGCCGATACCGTTATCGTCAATCGCACATATTATTTTTTCTTTTTCTTTGTAAATCTCTATTTTCAAACGCTTTTCTCCTTCTTTTTGTCGCAATCCGTGATGAATGGCATTTTCCAAATAAGGCTGAAAAATTAAGGGCGGTAAATGAATATTTTCTGTATCAATACCGGATTCGATATTGATTTCGTATTTAAATGAATGACTAAAACGCAGCGTTTCCATTTTCAAATACAAATCCGCCACTTCCAATTCCTCTTTTAATGTGATGGATTGTTTTTCGGAAAAAACAAGAATAGAACGAACCAATTTAGCAAAATGCTGAAGATACTTATCTGCCGCTTCGTTATCATTTTTAATGACCAAATTTTTAATCGAAGTCAAACAATTAAAGATAAAATGCGGATTGAGTTGGGCTTTGAGGGCTTTGAGTTCGGTGACGGAGAGTTCGCGTTCGATGCGGTTTTTTTCGTCTTGGGTCAGCTTGGTTTTATAGCCGAGGGCGGTGGAGAAGCATAGAAATTCAAATAACATAGCGACCTGAACGATGCTTGTCGAATTTTTTGCAAGACCGAGTTTCGCCTGTATGGAAAAACTAATAAATGACCAAAACGTAACCAGTACCCCAAGTAGTAAAAACAAAGTGCCTGTGAGGAAAATATAGGAGAGTTTTGTACCATCTTTGAATAGGAAATACAGAATAGGCAAAGTAAAGAAAAACAATATTTTTCGGGTTTCTTGCCCTATAATATATACCGTATTATAATCGTAGGATACCGCAAGTAAGCAATGGATAAACAAGGCTATACACACAGCATATTTTAGACATTTGATAGTCAAGTCCATCCCCTTGCCGGCAGTGCTATTGAGTGCCACAAATGACTGTGCAAATAAACCATATACTAAAATAAAACCATAAGTCATCGGTGGTTCCATCAACATATAATGTTCGTAAAAATTTACAAATACTATCGGCTGTCCCCAGCCTGATTCGTAACGATACAAAAAATACGAGCCAATCATTAACAGATAAAATGCGTAGTAGCCATAAGCTTTGTCTCTATGGATTAATAATTGCAAAAAAGTAAATGCCGATAAAAAAAAGGCTATAAACAAAAAAGCAAATTCAAAGGACCTGTCAAACTTGCCCCTCTTCGGAAGTATAGTATTTTCCCGATGATATTGTGCTGATGAAATATGAATATGCGGGCTATGTTTTAGATAATACCCAAAATAATTTGTTTTTTTTACAAATAATTCAACTTCCTCTTGAGGCAATATTTTGACAGGGAAAACATCATCGTCTAATGGATAACTTTTATCCGCATAATTGGTATATTGACCTGATTTTTTATGCGAAAATGTATCATTATCAATGGTGTAAATGTCAAATACATGATATTTTTTCGTATTTATAAGCCAATTTTCAATACTATCCGTTTCATTTTTTAGTAAAATATGCCACCAATAACTTACCATAGGTTGGAAAGATGGAATGTATATAGAATTTTGTGTATAAATACTATCTATATCCCACCAATAAAAACTATCCACCATCTCCCGTACCTCCTCAAAAGGCACATTTTTGTCCAAAATCAATCCGCCGATACATTCAATTTTTTGATGTTCGGAAGTCAATATATTGGTTTGGATTTGGGCAAACAGACCCTCACACGCACAGGAGAAAAACGCGACAAGCAACGATATTTTGAGTAGTTTATTCATCGGGTGGTCAAGGTTTTGTGATAACGCATAAATATAAGGATTATATCTAAAAAGTAATCACAAAATAAAATATTATTCATATTTTCACCCGATGAAAAAACACAAAAACCAATCTGCTGACAGCAAGGACAAAATATTTGATAGGATATTCAAGGAGAATGCGCCGTCTATCTTTATGCCGATTATTGAGCGTAGATATGGCATTGATGTAACATCTTACGAGATACTAGACACTGAACTACCGCGTACTATTGGGCGTCGGGTGGATTTCTTTTGTAAAATCACGAGAAAGGACGGTACGGAGGAACTCCTACACATCGAATTCCAAACAGGGGATGATTATGAAATGGTAGAACGGGTCGGCGAGCATCATGCGATTATGCTTCGCAGACATCGTTTACCAATTCGACATATTGTTATTTTTTTGGGTAAAGGCAAATCGCGTATGCGTACTCAGTTGCGAGAGGAAGAAATCTATCGTGGCTTCGACCTATTGAATATCAGCGAATTAGATAGTAATAAACTGTTGAGTTCGCAAGTGCCGGAAGAAATCATACTGGCAATTTTGGGTAATTATGACGAAGAAGAAGTAGAAATCATCTTACGTTTCATGGTTCGTAAACTCACCAATCTGCCCATCACCGATGCCCAACGAAATAAATACATCCAGCAGTTGCTATTGCTTTCAAAACTCCGTAACTTAACCGATATTGTTGACCAAATCATAGAAGAAATGGACTTTACTTACGATTATACACAGGATATTTATTACAAAAGAGGGATTGAAGCGGCGCAAAAGCAAATTGAGCAAGAGCGCGAAAAAGCAAGACAAGAACGCGAAAAAGCAAGACAAGAACGCGAAAAAGCAAGGCAAGAAAAAATAGAATCAATCCGTGCCTTACTTGCTGTTGGTAATTTTGATAATGTACAAATTGCTGGTATTATGAATGTTACAGAAGAGTTTGTGGAACAAATTGCAAAGAGTGAGGCTGAATAAGGATAGTAATAATACAAATCCGTGTCATCCGCACAATCCGCTAAATCTATGTTCAATTACTTCTCCAAAAACTCCACCAAGCCCCGATACACCCCATTCAAGCCCATCAGCTCCCGATTCCCCAAAATCACTAAATGCTTACGCGCCCGCGTCAGTGCCACATTTAGTTTTCTGTCCACTTTTTTATCGTCAGACATCGAGACGAGTGTCTCCATTTGATAGGCGGCATTGAGGCAGAGGGAGATGATGATAATATCCCGCGCACCGCCTTGATAACGCTCCACCGTATCCACTGTAATCTTGTCCAATTCAGGGTCATTCATTTGTTGGAGAACGTTTTTTATTTCGGCAATTTGAGCGCGATAAGGCGTGATGACACCAAGCGTATTGGATTCAAATGGAATATTATTTTTTTTGTAAATATTTTTAAATGAATGAATTAACTCGACCACCAAACGAGATTCATGCGTATTTATTTTATTCGACTGACCGCCGCGCTCTATTTCCGTGGGAATGTAAATGACGCGATTTTCGGCAATCATCTTTTCCAATGGAGTGGGGGAGGAGGGCATCTTTTTAAATTGCAAAGCTTGGCTCTGCCACGCACCCGCGACACAATTTTCCGGTAATAATTTTAACTCATTATCATAAAAAAAACGGTTCGGAAACTCCGAAATCTCTTGGTGCATTCTGCCTTGATGCGTCAGCATATCGTATGCCCACGTCCACTTATTTTTTTCGCATAAATAATACAGGCGTTCAAACAAAGAATTGCGGCGATTATGTAAACCAATTTCCAATAAAGCCGCATCACTTACGGCAGATGCTTCTTTGCTTTGCACCACGACGGCAGGCAATTGTTTGTGGTCGCCAATCAAAATAAATCGCGGCAATCGCGGCAACAAACCCACCAACATCGGCTCCAAAATCTGCGAAGCCTCATCAATAATCACGCGGTCAAAACGCTTCAATTCCAGCAATTGCGAACGATTACCCATTGACATGACGGTAGAAACCACAATCCGATGCGCTGCAATTACCTCTCGTAAACCTGCGCGAGTTGTCACATCTTTTATTTTTTCTTTAAATAATCTTGGGCGATATTCCGCAGCCGTAGAGTGGCGCGAACCGATACGCATATAATCCTTATGTGCAAAGTCATCTATCGCCTCACAAATCTCATCCACAGCGCGATTCGTATAAGCAAGTAATAAGATATTTTCGGAAGTTTTTGTGAGAATGTGCTTAACCATTTCCCGCAACATAAACTTCGTCTTACCCGTTCCCGGAGGACCGATAAGCAAGAAATAATCCTTTGCAGAAAGTGCCTTTTCCAAGATGCGTCCTTGCTCTTCACTTAAATCGGGATTAAACTCAATATCTTGAATATCAGCTTCTTCTGGAGCTTGCAAACCCAATAGTACTTTCTTTTTTCTTTCGGGAAATTGTACAAACGCAAACAAATTTCGGTACAAACCCGTGTAACCGCTATCCAGCAAATCATGTTCGAGATTCCAGTATTTTTCTTCGCGGAAAAGGCTGTCATTAAATTGCTTGGAGCGCAAGGCAACGACCACACGCTCGCCACTCATTTCAATGATATTACACTTAAAAAATTGATTGGTGAGAACGGTAGAATCTTCATTTAGTGTCGGGTACAAAACCGCAATATCGCCCTCACGGAAATTGGCAAGTGGGGCGGTCATTTCCGTTTTTTCAAATACCAAATGCGGGTCATGTTCGCGTGAATGATTTTCTATGATTTTTAAATGATTAATTATATCAAAATTTTCTTGTTTTGATTTAAATGGACTGCGCCAAAGGGAAGCCAAACCACCCGATTTATCATTCCCGTCGATGCCTGTTTTCGCATAGCGATGTTCACGCGAAATAAAGGAGGTGAAGGCGAGAAAATAAGCGCGTTCCAAGACCGTCATTCTATTCATCACTTCCGAAAAATAATTGACATCTTTCTTGGTGAAACCCATCGAACGATTAAATTTTTCAGGCGTAATACGGTCTAAAACTGTGCGCTCGGAATAGGCGCGTTTGTCCAGTCGAATAAGGTTTTCTTCTATGGTAATCAGTTGATTACGTATATTGAGTGCTTCATGTTGGAGAACGGCTTCGGGTGGCGCAAACTTCAATGGATTTTCCGCCAATTTGGAATATAAAATATACAAACCCGTCTTAGTCGCTTCACCATAAACGGAGCGCACCAACAAATCATATAGTAATGTTTGCGTATAATGACTTCCACTCAATCCATGCCGATTTGGGCGAAAAGGGCTGCCTGATTTCAACTCAACAATCGCGTATTCGTCTTGTTCAGGATTGTTATGCCAAACATCAAGGCGACCTTGCATACCATATTTCTCCGAATAAAAACCCGGCTCTAAAAAGCAATGTTCGACCCCGATAGATTGCTCCGGCAAAGTCTCTTTGACGACAGTGCGTAGGTGGCTAAAATGCTGTCGGGCTTTCTGTGCCATGCCTCTGATTTCCTTGTCGTCATACATCGAAAATTGGAGGGGTGAAAGGTGAAATGCTTGTTTGAAGGTACTGATAAAATCGGCTTCGGGGTCGGTCATCAATTCATCGAGTAGGTGATTGACGGCATTTCCCAATAAGATAGGCATAGAAGATGCAAAGGGCAAAAATTTCTTCATCAAGTACAGAAGTGGCTCTGTACCAAAGGATTGGAAACATTCGGAAACAGCCGTCACATCAAATAAGACATCCGGTTCGATGATAAAAATACGCGGCAGATACGTTCCGTCTTCTTCCACGAGTACATCCACGAGATTGAGCGTGACTTGATTTTTCCAAACCGAATCTATCCGATGAATCGTCTGTTCAAATGCTTCATTGATACCCGGAATATTATAGCGAACGCGAATGGGTTGCGGTTGTTCGGGGTCGTCTTCGCGG
>CALCMV010000036.1 GCA_937967535.1 uncultured Saprospiraceae bacterium | reverse complement strand
ATGGTTAATGGTTAATGGTTAATGGTTAATGGTTAATGGTTAATGGTTAATGGTTAATGGTTAATGGTTAATGGTTAATGGTTAATGGTTAATGGTTAATGGTTAATAAATTTAATTTTTTATTAATTAAAAAATAAATTATAGTTTTTTTTATTTTATTTTGAAAAAATTTATAAAATAAATTTATTTCAAAATTAATCATTAATCATTAACCGTTAACCGTTAACCATTAACCATTATCTAATAATATGTATAAATCCGCTTAATCCTTCATCTCTTTGGACGGTGCCGTTTAAGCGTTGTTCAAATATTTCAACACCGTAATAATAGACACCTTCGGCGAGTGAGTCGCCATTCAAATTTGTGCCATCCCAATTGATGTCGGGGTCGGATGTTTCAAAAACGAGTCCTCCCCAACGGTTGTATATTTGCAAATTAATGCGCTCAATAAAACGATAGGGAAAAGGAATAAAACGGTCATTTTGTCCATCGTCATTTGGAGTAAAAACATTGGGGAGATTGTAAACGGGGCAATTATCTACACAAGCTATATTGCTCATAATACTCTCATTGCCAACCGAATCTATTGCCGTAACGGTGTAACAACCCGCAATCGATAAGCCGGGCGTGTGTGCGTAAGTGGTATCTTCGGCATTGGTTTGGGTTTCGATGAGGCTAAATTCGCCACCTTCCATTGGGGCAAAGAAAACATTGTAGCCTTCGACATCATCTGCACAGGTATTATTCGGATTATTCCATGTGAGAAAGTTTTGGAAAGTTTCGGCAGGGCGGGAGTCCACAGCCGTAGGGCAATCGTTGGTGACTTCCAATATCGGCGGACAGGGCGGTATCGTATCTATCGGCGTGGCGCAGGCTTCTTGCGAATTATTGAACAGTGGGTCGAGAATATCCGGTATGCCATAAGTGCCTTCGCTACGGACAAAATAACAGTATTCTATACCATTTGTAAGTCCTTCATCTACATACATTTGCTCGGTTGTCACGTCAATTGAATCGAATTGTGTAGTGGCATCATTTAAGCGGAAAATGGTGTATTCACTGTTGTTCCACGGGACATCAAATTCCCATGTGAGCGTATTCATCTCGTCGGAGGCAGCGATAGTCAGATAGACCGAAGAGGCTTCTTCCGTAACGCCAAGTGAGTCATCATTTTCTACCAAAAAAGCAACTTGATAGGTATATGGATTGTCGAATGTATTTAAATTTTCATCTAAAAAAATCGTATCATTTGCTTGCCAAAATGCGGGTGCAGAGGTGCTGAAAATCAATTCGGGCGCAGCCAGATTGAAGCCGTCAGAACGGTACAATTCGTAGATATAAGGCGGTCCGTTTTGGAGGGTATCGAGGTCTTCGGGATTGGGTTTTGACCAACGTACTTCCATCGTTCCATCGCTAAAATCGGTGCTTTCTACACTAACATTTGTGATGAGAGGCAGGTCACGACTGAGTTGGATACACACTTCTTCAGAGGGGACACTTTCTACAAAATTAAAGGGAAAACCTGCATTATTTATTTCAGAAAAATCAGCGATAATACGGTAACAGTAACAGCGTCCACGTTCTACCGAATCATCTGTAAAACAATAACTTGTATCGCTTGTAGTGGTAAAAATACTATCCGCCAATTCGACAAATCCCGAACCTGCCAAGCCCGTAGTGCAGGAGTCCGGCTCAAAACTACCCTCGCAATCGCGCCGCCAAATGGAGAAACCTCTAAAGCGTTCTGTGGGCATTTCGCAAGCATAAGGCGCATCCCAACAGACTGCCACCTGTGCGCTGCCGCCTTCTGCCGTCAGCCCTTCGGGTGATGGCGCAATGACCCTGATGCGTACCGTCTCTTGTGTGGATAGCGGACGCGGGTCGCCCATAGGCAATGTGGAATTGTCTTCGGCTTTGAAAACGACTTGATAGTATTGGTCGCGGATGTGGTCGCAGGTGGTTGCCCAGAAAAAAGTCGCGGTATCAGGCGGCATCACATAGCCCGTATCGCCCAATACCCTAGCGGGACTTATCATCTCTACAAAAGGACCGCCCGTATAACTCAATCGTACCAATTGGAGGCTGTCGGGGTCGTCATAAATCACATCAAATTGGAGGGTATCACCCGCCACTACGCAAAATTCGCGCTCAACTTCTATTTCCGGCGGGCGGTTGTCTTCGTCCAAAATCGTAATCTGCATATCGCGTATCATGCAGCTAATCAGTTGTCCGTTGCGAAACTCATTGATGAGAAAAGCCACATTGTACTCCCCTTCTCTTTGAGGGCTTTCCCAGCGAAACTCACCGGTTTGTTCGTCGAGGAAAATCTGATTGTCCGGTCCGGGTTCTATTTCGTTGGGAAATAAATATATATCAACTACCGTATTTGTATCTTGCAGTGGTACAATGAGTTGATAAGAAAGGCTATCGCCCTCAATATCGAAAGCGTTGGGATTGTGAACAAAAGGTTGACCGACATTTCCGTTGTCAATGGGTGCTTGGAGTAGTGTCGGGGTGTTATTTGTGCCTTGAAATTGGGGATTGAGAATAACGAGTTTGGTGCTTAAATGAAAAGCAACTGCATCGGAATTTCCATTATTGACATTGAGGATGTCGGCATTGCGATTGGGGTCGGTCATGGTGATAAAATAGGTAAATCTGCCCGGATAGGTATGGGTGGCGATGTATTGGTTGAATTTGATGTTGTTGGGCAGTGGTTCGCCCTGTGGAATACCGGCGGGTCCGGGCGACCCATTGACGCGAAAGATGTATTCGCAAGCACCGTCGCCCCAACACAATTCGAGGCTGTCGCGGTCGGCGGGTATGCTGCTCGTTTTGGTGTAAGTCGTGACGGTAATGCGAAATTCGAGGTCGCCAATTTGCTCGTAAGTAATCTCTCCCGCACGATTATGAGTGGCAGTCGTGTGGAGGGCAATTCCCATAAAAACAAATAAAAATATATGTCGTAAAAATTGTTTCATAGTGAGTAATTTTGAATGAATGAATGTTGTCCCGATATTATCGCGGATGAATGAAACAAAACCGATGTACATTCACTCTTTCGACCTTACTTGAGTTTTGGGCTTTGAGTTAGTAACGATAGAATAATAAATTCCGCATTTCGACGAGGTTATTTTGTACTTTCCCGTATAGCTATCGGGATTCTCTTGGAAATAGGCGTTTATCTGGATAAATAACTGTTTTCAAGGGGAAAAATAAGGGCAAAAGAAGCCGTCCAAATGTGGAGGTTATTGTTTTATCGTTACTTAGCACAAATTTACACTTATTTTATAGAACGATGTAGGACTTGGAATAGTTGTGTGAGAACGATAAAGAAGATTTGTTTGTTATTAGTATAAATTCTGGACTTATAGAGTTAATTTTGCAATATATCATTCATTAAAATTACTTAAAAAAATGCAGTCTAATTGGAAAAACTTTATTCCCGCACTTTTAATACCAATTATAGCTGGTGTATTTCTCTACTGGACTTTGGACATTTTGGAAATTAGGTAACTGGGAAATTCGGGTTTAAATCATAAGTAATTGATTATCAGTTATTTTATTTTTATTAAGGTAAAAAATATTCAATTAATTAAATTTTATAATTATTTGATAAAAAAC
>CALCMV010000035.1 GCA_937967535.1 uncultured Saprospiraceae bacterium | reverse complement strand
AACAGAATTTGGGGTGCTGAATAATTTATTTAATGAGGCAGGACAAGGCTTGGTATTTTCTGGTGCTACGAGAAAGAAAGCGACGAAAAAAATTAAGAAAATCATTGATAATGAGGGACTTCCGCAAATTATTTTGTTTTTGGAATTGCTGCATTTATTGGCTTCTGCTTCGCATGAAAAAATTTGTAATCGTGTGTATCAGCATACGAAAGAGGTGCATTTTAGTCGTATAAAAAAAATGTATGATTATATTTTTGCAAATTATAGCCGCGATATTAGTGTAAAGGAAATAGCGGATTTGTTGTATCTGACAGAAACCTCTTTTTGTCGTTTTGTAAAGCGACATACGAAAAAGACTTTTTCACAAATACTGAATGAAACTCGTATCGGTTTTGCTTGCCAAATGCTGATGAATACGGATATGACGGTAGCAGCGATTTGTATGGAATGTGGCTTCAACAGTACTTCTTATTTTAATCGCACATTTAAACGGATAATGGCGGTAACGCCGCAGGTGTATCGGGCGGCTTATGCTTAGGAGAATAGAGAGGTGAGAGGTGAGATGAGAGAATAGAGACGAGAGAATAGAGAGGTGAGAGGTGAGACGAGAGAGGTGAGATGATTTTTTGTTTTCAAAATAATTTAATAAAAATAAAATATGGGACAAGTTGGTGTTTTATACAGAATTAAAAAATCTGATTTGGAGAATATTGGAAAGAAAAAAGGCTTTGAGGAAAAAGATATAGTATATATGGATAAGCGTTGGGAAGCGACCATGTATGTATTGGCTGATGGCTTTCCTTGGTCGCCTCCTTTTGAACGTATTTTAATGCCCAATAATGTGATTGAAGTACCGAATGATGAGCCTTGCAAATACCATAATGAAGATGATATTAAGGAAATGAACATTCATTTGAGCGAAATTTCGGAAGCTAAAATCAAGGCAAGAGCAGAAGATAAAATCGCCCAAGATGATAAAGACCTTATCATTGAGGATGTGATGGCGATTATTGAGATGTTTAAGGATGCAGAGGCGGAAGGAGATATTATTGTGGCAAGTATAGGCTAAAATAAAAAAAGGCAGCCATTTCAAAAGTGACTGCCTTTCAGTATGATAGCGCCCTTAATAGGCGATAGCCTTCTTGTTAATTACACCATCTTATCCGCACAACTTGAACTCGCAAAGGCATCAGGCTTACCTTTGAATACAAAGCCCATACCGCGAATATAACCCATCGCTTCTTTGAGTGCAACGTTGGATTTGAAGTGCGGGTCGGTATTGATGTCGGCGTGTACTTCCATCTCGATGTCGTACTTGTCGAATAGGTCGCATAGCTCGTAAGCTACCGTCACCGATTTGCCGACTTCTTGGATGAGTCGCTCACGCAGACTCATAATCGCACCGCTTTTTTCGGTGTGAATGAACATAAATCCACCGCGTTTTTCACGCAAAAACACAATCACCGTAGCAAAGTCAGTCGTATCACCATACACTTGCGAATCCGTACCAATACAAACTTTGAGTTTGTAACCGGCAGCCGTTTCACGCTTGATGGTTTGTTCGACTGCTTGCTTGATGGGCAGGTCGATTTTGTCACCGTTTAGTCTTCGCCATTTCATGATACATGGTATTGGTTGTCGAATCCTTATCGACAAGATGTTAAATAAAGAAGTTTAAGTTTAAGAATAAGATTAAGTTTAAAAATTTAATTTTCAATTAAATTTATATAATATTAAATTATTATTGTTTTTTGAAAAAATAATTTTAAACTTCGACTTGAACTTAAACTTTCCCGTATAGTTATCGGGATAAACAAGAAACTCTCTCAAAAAATTCATTTCTTTGCAAATAAATTAATAAATACCGCTTGTAGATGTTTGTTTTTTTACGTCACAAACGGATATTTAATTTGCTCACAAAGTATAAAACAAAATATTTTAGCAATGAGTTCCAAGAATTTAATATTAATTTTTGTGTTAAGTTTCTGTGTAGTCGGCAATGCGACAGCACAAAGGAAAAAGAAACGCAATAAAAAATCGAAAACCAAGACCGAAATGGTCGAGCAGATACAGTTGGATTCGGTATCTTATGCCGTCGGTCTGATGATGGCAAGCGACCTCAAAAGACAAGGCTTGGACGAACTGGATCCACGCTCAATGACCAAAGCAATTAAAGACGTTTTGAAAGGCAATCCTTATCTGATTGATGAGGACGAAGCCGCCAATATTGCAAATCAATACAGAACAGAAAAAAAGAAAATGTTAGCAAGTAAAAATTTGAAAAAGGGCGAAGAATTTCTCGCTAAAAATGCTGAAAGAGAAGAAATTACAGTAACCGACAGCGGTTTACAATACGAAATTCTCACAGAAGGAGAGGGACCTATTCCAACCTCTTCCGACAATGTGAAAACCCACTATCACGGTACATTGATTGACGGGGAGGTATTCGATAGCTCGGTAGAACGCGGCGAGCCGATTTCCTTTCCGGTGATGGGTGTGATTAGAGGTTGGCAAGAAGCCCTCCAACTCATGCCTGTTGGCTCAAAATGGCGGGTCTATGTTCCGGCAAGACTCGCCTATGGTGAGCGCAGTCCGAGTCCTGTTATAGGTCCGAATTCTGCCTTAATTTTTGATATTGAACTGCTAAAGATTGAGTGATTTTTGATTTTTGATTTTTGATTTTTGATTTTTGATTTTTGATTTTTGATTTTTGATTGAATTTTGCTTCGCAAAATTTTCTATAACAAATAATCCGCATAGCGAATCAATCAAAAATCACTCAATCAAAAATCAAAAATCTAAAAGTTTTTCCACATCATAGATTCCGTGGGTTTGTCTGAACGTTGATTGTATTTGGCGTTTTTCTTTTTATTATAATAATTTTCAATATCTCCTTCTATTTGAAAATAAATCAATTGACCGATAGGCATACCTGCGTATATTCGTACAGGATGGATGCACGAAATTTCGAGTGTCCATTTATTGCAAAAACCGACATCGCCCTTTCCTGCTGTGGCGTGAATGTCAATGCCCAACCTACCAATACTTGATTTGCCTTCGAGAAAGGGGACAGAATTGTGTGTTTCGGTATATTCTTCGGTCACGCCAAGATAGAGCGTACCGGGGTGGATGACATATCCTTCTTCCGGGATTATGATTTCTTTGATTTGATTGTGCTTTTTAGCATCCAATACATCGTCAATGTATACGGCGAGATATTGGCTCAAATGCACATCATAAGAATTGGTACCCAGAGATTTACGACGAAATGGGTCAATGACGATACTCCCGTCTTCAATGCCTTCCAGTATTTTTTTATCGGATAAAATCATGAAACAAAGGTAGGAAATTCCAAGTATCAAATTCCAAATTCCAAACGCATTTCTACCCTATATTTTTTGAGATTTGTTTTTTGAAATTTCAAAAAACAAATTTCACACATATCCAGCTTGGTTGCGCTCGTTGAGTACCTCACTCAATTCTTTGATAAGCTCGACTTCGGCGGGGAAAACTTTTTTGACGGCTTCTTTGGTACAAAACCACGCGCCTTTTTCTACAAGCAATTTGTGCTTGCGGCGGAGGCGTAGAGGTGATTCATTGGGTTTGATTTTATTAAAAGGCAGTTCCAGTGCATCCGTTTCTTCAAATGCCCATGCTTTTACCTTTCCGTCCATACATTCTACACAATCCAAATCTATAAAATCCTTAACTTCAGGCTCAATGCCTGTTTCGCGGACAAATTCGCGCTTGGCAGCATAAAAGCTGTTTTCATCCATACGCACTTTGCCGTTGGGGATAGACCAGTTTTCTTTTTCCTTTGAAGTTTCGGTTTCGTCATTCACCAGAAATATCTCTAATCCTTCTTTTCCATAGCGATACATGAGTAGTCCGGCTCTTACAATTCTTGATGATGTCATATCCTAATTTTGAATGAATGAATGTCGCCCCGATAATTATCGGAATGAATGAAATAAACCCGAACATTCATCAGCATTTTTACACTTTCAATTTAAATTTTAGCAAAGATAGCGTAAAAATATTGGTCACTTAACAATATAGTGATTATTTTGTTTTGAAAATAATAAAGAGTGTATTTTCATTTTTTTCTGAAAGTTATGAAAACATAATGAAAAATGCAAATTTTTTTGTTGTTTTACTATCAAACTGGACTTTGGACATTGGGGAATTAGGAAATTTGGTATTAGGTAAATTGTTTTTATCAAATAACTATAAAATTTAATTAATTGAATATTTTTTACCTTAATAAAAATTAAATAACTGATAATCAATTATTTATGATTTAAACCCGAATTTCCCAGTTACCTAATTTCCAAAATGTCCAAAGTCCAAATCAAAAGTCGATTAGTGATTTGGTTTCATTCAAAACGGAGTTTAGTCAAAAAGGAACAATTTCAATTTTTATGATAAAAAAAGGAACAATTACGCTCATTCCCGCCATAAAATCGGTCTTTCGGGCTTGTGTGTCGCATATGGAATCGCAAGGGATTTGGCAGTGGGATGAGGATTATCCGGCTATCGAAAATATTCGTCGGGATATTGAACGCGGAGAATTATATTACATTGGAGCGGGAAAAGAAGTATGGGCAACTATCACACTCAATGAAGAACAAGACCCTCAATATCAGGATATTACATGGAATTGTACAGCAGGGAAAATATTGGTTGTACACCGCCTCGCTACGCACCCAAGCAAGCAGGGTAGGGGACTCGCCCAACAATTAATGACTTTTGCAGAAGAATACGCACTTGCTAAGGGCTACGCTGCCATTCGCCTTGATTCCTATGAAGCTAATCTGCGTTCTCAAGATTTTTATCGCAAAATGGGTTATGTGAAAACAGGTTATGTACAATTTGATTATCAAGAGCTTAGATGTAGGGCTTTTGAGAAAGTTTTGACTTAGCAACCGGACTTTGGATATTAGGTAGTTCATGGTTCATAGTTCATAGTTTTTTACAAAAATGCTCTATTTTCTTATACAAAAAAATCACATCAACAATTTGTCAAATTATGTATAGGGTATTATCTTTGGGTTTAATTTTGGAACCAAAACTCAAACTAAATTATGAGAAATTTCTACTTATTACTAACTCTCATTTATGTTTTTTCGCCTGTTTTATTTCATGCACAACAAATAAATCCATCCAAATGGTGTAGTGTGATGGAAGGCTTAGAGCAGCGTATACAAAATGATGCCGAGTATGCGGCTTTTCGTGAAGCGGCTACCAACATGCCTAAGGGCGTGGCTAAATCCATCCCTTGTGATGGTACAAATTCGGTTGTGATTCCCTTGGCATTTCACTTCGATGCTTCGTTTAGCTGTGCCGACCCAAGTTGTTTGCTCACCAAAGTGGAGGAGCAAATCGACGCACTCAATGTAGCTTTTGGAGATAACAGTACTTTGCAGCAAAATATTGATTTAAATGCTATCTGCCCTGCGGGCTACCCAATAGGGGATGTATCTACGGGTACCTGCATTGAATTCAAACTTGCTGCACCACCTGCCGGGCAAGGGCTTGACCCTGCTTGTGACCCTGCAATTACCATCGGGCAGTATGGTGGCGGTATACAAACCGATTTTAATGGTGCAGGTGCTGCATGGGCAGGCTATCTCAATATTTTTGTGGTAGAGGAAGTCCAAGTTTCTATTTTCGGAATTACGATTCCGGGAATCATTGGGGTAGCGGACGGTATTCCCGGTATGGCAAACGGTGATGGTGTCACCCTTCTCGCAGATGCCTTTGGCGGTATCGGTGCAGGTTGCAATTCCGGCAATGACCTTGACGTAGGAGCTACTGACGGTACAAGTTTTTTCTTTACTGAAGGAGGCACTACGGCACATGAGATAGGGCATTATTTAGGCTGTTATCATATCTGGGGCGATGATCAGCCTATATTTGGCGGTACACCGCCTTTCTGTACAGGCGATGATAGTAACCCACCACAACCAATAGTCGGCCCCTTCGTTGTAAATGACACACCACTCCAAAGCGAAGCCAGTCCCACGAATGCGCCCTGCCCAACTATCGCAGGAGCTACCTGTACTTCGTTTCCTGCCACCTGTGGTAGCAATGACTATTTTCACAATTACATGGATTATTCAAATGACATCTGCATGTCCATGTTTACAGTTGACCAATCTATAGTGATGAATTATTGGGCAAATCAACTCTTTGGTGGAAGTACAATTCCTACATTCAATAGTGTACCGACTACGCTGACAACGCTTTGTGATATGCAGCCTTGTGCAGCCTGTGCGCCATTGGATTTGACGTTTAACTTTGATGCTACGGCACAACAAACAAGCTGGCAAATATTGGATGCAAATGGCGCACTCCTGAGCGCCGGCGGTGCTTATAATCAAGGAGATAACTCTGCTATCGAAAGTGTGTGCTTACCGGATGGTTGCTATGACCTTGTGGTTTCCGATTCGGCAAACAATGGTATGTGTCCTTTCCGAAGCACTGCGAGTAGTACGGGGCTTTTTGTAACACCGGGTACGGTGATTGCGCCCGGTAGTATTGTGGCTACTTTGGGAACGGTAGTTTCGCCGGGTTTGTGTGGCAACTATACTTTGACCGATGCCAATGGCAATACCATAACTACAGGCGGCGGCGGTTTTGGAACTTCCGAAACCAATTCATTTTGTATCGTGGGCGGTGTACCGCAGCTAAATGCTGCTCCAAACTATGCCCGTCAAACTTCTGATTTAAATGAAAACTTTGGTCTATTCCGTCTCTATCCTAATCCGACAAGAGATATTTTGCACATTCAATTTGACCAAAATACAGATACCGAAATCCAATTGAATATTGTAGATATAACAGGAAAAGTCATTTATACAGAAGCCCGCCACATATTCGACTCAACTATTCAATTGAACGTAAATGATTTGAATTCAGGTGTTTATCTCATTCAAATTGTTGATGAAGGCAGCGTAAGCACAAAGAAATTTGTAGTTGAATAAAAAATAAAACTAAAGGTTTTCTAATAAAAAAATACCTGCTTTTGAGTACCGATTGGTACTTTGGAGCAGGTATTTTTCGTAATGCGGATTGTGTAATTGGTACTTAATGTCTTACATTTCGCTGATTTTGAAATGAGAAGAGTGTAATGCGTATTGTTTGTATTTTTAAAATATAAAGTCCGACAAAGATTTATTGAGAACTCCGTAATGACTGCTTTAGCTGTCAAGTGGTAATCAAAAATATACATAAATATCTGTTTTTAATTACTTATAAATAAAAAGGCACTTGACAGCTAAAGCAGTCATTACAGGTCTTTACCTAAAAAATAAAAAAAATATGCAAAACACTACTAATGTGTGTCGCACTTAAATGAGAAAAAACATTTAAAATTATTATTTTAATAAAAAAATATAAGTTTTATTTTGTTTCATAATAAATTTATAATTACTTATTTATGAATTATTTTATAATTAAATTTACTTTGAAAAAAATAATAGTCTAATTATTGAGGGGAAAATCAAGTTTAATGTGTTCGCCAAATTGGGTATTCAATGTTTTTTGATTATTAATAAAATTAAATTATAACTTGTATTTATTTAAAAATTAATTATTTACAATAATAAAAATAAATAAACTATTCACGTTCAATTTGTAATTTTTAATTTGGCGAACACATTGTCAAGCTAATAATATATTTAAAATAAAAGTATT
>CALCMV010000034.1 GCA_937967535.1 uncultured Saprospiraceae bacterium | reverse complement strand
TTATTAAAAATAAATTTTGTAATTAGTTAATTTTTAAACTAAAACACAAATGCATCTCGCCTGACATTTTGAAAATGTCCGTCGAGTAAACACCTCAACAACTTGTGGGCTATCGTTAGATTTTGAAAATGTCCGACGAGTGAGCATAACTCCCAAAGTTAAAAAAGCAATACATATAACGCTTCCGCAAAATATGCAGAAGAACTGGCAACTATGAACTGATAGCTGAAAAATTCACTTCCCGACATAAGTACGGGATTTCGTTTTACTCAACATTCACTCATTCACTCATTTTTTGAAAAAGCTATTCAATTTATTGTACATACATCGTCATCGAATCTCATTTTTTTGTACTTTTGGGCTTTCATTACCCTTTCCATAAAAGCCAACTTCCTAACATGACCGATGTAAAATTATTTTCGGGAACAGCTTCTCGTTATCTTGCCGAAAAAATTGCCGATTATTATGGTGATGCGCTCGGAAAAGTCTCTGTGCAACGCTTCAGCGATGGTGAAATGCAAACCGTTATTGAAGAATCAGTGCGCGGGAATTATACTTTTTTGATACAATCTACCTTTGCTCCGAGCGACAATTTGATGGAACTTTTGTTGATGATAGACGCAGCGCGGCGGGCTTCGGCGGGCTATATTACGGTGGTGATTCCATATTTCGGATATGCGCGTCAAGACAGGAAGGACAAACCCCGCGTAGCCATCGGTGCCAAATTGATTGCCAATATCCTCGAAGCTGCCGGTGTAGACCGATTGATGACAATGGATTTTCATGCCGACCAGCTTCAGGGCTTTTTCGATATTCCGGTAGACCACCTGCGGGCAGAAGCGATTTTTATTCCTTATCTCGAAGCTACGGATATGAGCAATGTGACCTTTGCCGCACCGGATGTAGGCAGCACCAAACGCGCCAGAAATTATGCCCAACATTTCGGTACCGACCTCGTGATTTGTGATAAAGAACGCCGCCGCGCCAATCAGATAGAAGCCATTACGGTGATAGGAGAAGTGGCAGGGAGAGAGGTCATTTTGACAGATGACCTCGTGGACACCGCAGGTACGCTTTGCCGTGCCGCACAAGCCATGATGGATAAAGGCGCGAAGAGTGTTCGTGCCATTTGTACGCATCCGGTATTGTCGGGCAATGCTTACGAAAATATTAATCATTCGGTCTTGGATGAGGTCATCGTCACAGATACATTGCCACTCAAAGAGCTATCACCAAAAATTAAGGTACTTTCGGTAGATAAACTCTTTGCACGCGCCATCCGCAATACACACGAAAATCGCTCTATCTCCGCATTATTTGTGAATAAGGAAAGTAAAACACTTTTTAATAATCTATAAGAGCATGTTTACTGGACTTTGGAAATTAGGGAACTGGGGAACTGGGGAAGTGGGGAATTGGGGAACTGGGGAATTGGGGAACTGGGGAATTGGGGAACTGGGGAACTGGGGAACTGGGGAACTGGGGAACTGGGGAATTCGGCGAAATACTCATAATCAATTATTTGTATTTTATTTCAAATTAATTTTATTTAAATTTTTATTCTGCTGATAAATAATAAATTATGTGTTTGTTAACCTAATTACTAATTACCCAGTTACCGAATTCCCCAATGTCCAATGTCCAGTTTAAAAAATTTCTGCGCTCACCAATATGATACAACTCACCAATATCGGCAAACGCTACCGCTTTGAATGGATATTCCGTCAGGTGAATCAGCATTTTGAAACAGGAAAAAAATATGCGATACTCGGTCCGAATGGTTCGGGCAAATCTACTTTATTGCAGATACTATCCGGTCATTTGTCGCCATCGGAGGGAAGTGTGGATTTTTATTTTTCAGAAAAAAAAGCAGAACGCGACGATATATTTCGCCAAGTAAGTATTGCAGGTCCGTATATGGATGTGATTGAGGAATTTACATTGGCAGAATCGCTGCGTTTTCACGCTCAATTCAAGCCCTACATCGGCAATTTGCAGCCCAAAGATTTGATAGATATTTTGCAATTTTCCAAATCCAAAAATAAGGAAGTACGCTTCTTTTCTTCGGGTATGAAACAACGCCTCAAACTCGTTCTCGCCATTTGCTCGGATACCCCCTTGCTGCTACTCGACGAACCCACCACCAATCTCGACGCGCAAGGTGTAGCATGGTATCGCCAACTCATCGAACAGTACGCCCAAAATCGTAGCCTCATCATCGCTTCTAATATCGAACATGATTATGATTTTTGTGAGGCTTCGCTAAATATTTTGGATTTTAAGAGAAAACGATAGTACCTGTATTTTGAATGAATGAATGAGTGATTTTTGATTTTTGATTTTTGATTTTTTCTAATGAAATAATACTAATAACTTATATTTTGCTGATTTTGAAATGAGAAAAATATTTTAAATTGTTATTTATAATAAATTTATAGTTAGTTATTTATGAATTATTATATAATTAAATTTATTTGAAAAAATAATAGTCTAATTATTGGTGAGAAAATCAAGCTAATGAGATATTTAAAATGAAAGTATTAATTTTATATTTTTTGTAAATTATTAGCATTATTTCATTAGAAAAATTCAAAAATCACTCATTCACTCATTCAAAATTCACTCATTCAAAATTCAAAATTCATAAAAATGAGTTTGTCAGACATCAATAATTCTACCCGGATTGAGGATGTTTTTAGGGTCAATTGTTCGTTTTAGCGTTTTCATTAGATTGATTTCGGCTGTTGAACGAGAGTGATGTAAGTAGGCTTTTTTGTCCAATCCGATGCCATGTTCGGCAGATACCGAGCCGTTGACGGCAGCTATTTTACCATAAACAATCTCGTTGACACTTTGCGTCAGTTCTGCGCTATCATTTTGTTTGCCGATAATAAAATGAATATTGCCATCGGCAACGTGTCCGAAGTTGAAAATTTCTTTGACTTGGGGGATTTTTCGCAATTCATTCCGCGCATCTTCCACGTACTGACCAATCAGGGGAAGGGGCAGGCTGATATCAAAATGTTGGTCGTGGTCGGCGATGGCAGACAAGACCCGCACATCCTCACGTATTTGCCAAAACCATCTTAAATCAGAAGCATTATCCGCAAAAACGCCATCTTGTATCAAGCCTTTTTTCAAAGCAACTTCGAGGAGAGATTGGAAAACGGCAGTATCTCGCGCTTGGTCGCTACCCAAACTTTCTGCCAACACATAATATTGATAATCAAGCGATAGGGGCGATTTTGTGCCGCTTGTCGGTCCGGTCATCACCTCAAATGTATCTTTCCAAATCAATTCGTAGGCACTCAAAGTTCCTGCGAGTTCCTTATCCATATATTTTAAAAATGCAATTACATTCTCATAACCATTAATACCGACCCATGCACTACAACGGCTTTTTGGTGCTTCATTGAGTCGCAGTACGGCGCGTGTCACCAAGCCCAATGTACCTTCCGACCCGATAAAGAGTTGTTTCAAATCATAGCCCGAATTGTCCTTGATGATTTTTTTCAGATTGGAGAGTATCGTCCCATCCGGCAGCACGACTTCAAGCCCCAATATCTGTCGGCGAGTCATTCCGTATTTGAGAACGCGCAAGCCCCCCGCATTAGTAGCGATAATGCCACCGATTTGCGCCGAGCCTTTCGCACCGAAATTCAGCGGAAATTGTAAATTATGCTCCTTTGCGGCTTGCTGGATTTGCTCCAGAATCACGCCCGCTTGCACAGTCATCGTGCGGCTGCTTGCGTCTGTTTCTTCGATTTTATTGAGTTTGTCGGTAGCAATGATAACTTGATTTTCAGTAGATTGTGTAGCACCGACCAAGTTGGTTAAGCCGCCATGTACGACTACTTCTTGTCCGTGTTCGTGGCATATTCGCAGACTTGCCGACACATCTTGGGTACTCGTAGGTAAAAGCACTGCCTTTGCCTGCAAAGCTAGGTGCATCTGCCAGATATGATGGTAGCGTTTGCTGACGGCTTCGCCTGTCAAGACTTTTTCCCGTCCGAGTTGTTGAGTCAGTTGTTGTAGTAATTGCATAATTTTCATTCAAAAACCCATACTACGACCAATAATCTCTTTCATAATTTCATTCGTTCCGCCATAGATGCGTTGCACCCTTGCGTCGCGCCATGCTTTGGCAATGGCATACTCATTCATATAACCATAGCCTCCGTGTAATTGCAGACATTCATCCATCACTTTGCATTGCAAATCGGACAACCAGTATTTTGCCATTGCTGCTTTTTCCGGTGTCAATTGATTCTCTTTCAACTCCATGATACATTGGTCCACGAAGGTTCGGGCGATAGTGATTTCGGTTTTCATTTCGGCTAATTTGAACCGTGTATTTTGGAATTTTCCGATAGGTTTGCCGAAGGCTTGGCGGTCTTGGCAATATTGTACCGTCCATTCCAATGCGCCTTCCATAGCACCGATGGCGGATATAGCAATGGACAATCTTTCTTGCGGCAGATTGTGCATCATATAATAAAAACCGCGTCCGTCTTCGCCCAAGAGGTTGTCGAAAGGTACTTTTACATTATCGAAAAATAACTCGCCCGTATCTTGTGCTTTTAGTCCGATTTTATCCAGATTCGTGCCTTTCGTGAAGCCGTCGAATGTGCTTTCCATCAGCAACATCGCAAAGCCTTTTGACCCC
>CALCMV010000033.1 GCA_937967535.1 uncultured Saprospiraceae bacterium | reverse complement strand
AATTTTTCTGCCTGATAACCAATATTTTATGAACTTGGCTTCATATCGAATCAGTCACTTATCTCGATAAACTCCTTCTCCGATATTTCGCCAAAACCATAAACTATTGATTATCAGTTTGAAAAATTCCAAACATGCTCTTAGGTAAAATAATGGACGAGATTATGCAGTAAGCATGAAAAATTGAAAACTGCCACAAAGACACGAAGACACAAAGAATTTTCATGCTTATCAGCAATTTATACTTTGTGTCTTCGTGTCTTCGTGGCAAAATTAAAGATGTGCAGTAGTATGGTTTTGGCTTTTCATATCTGATTGACCCTAATATTTTACCCGAACATCTCCGAAAAATTCGCTACTTATTAACTGATTCCAATGCTGCTTTAGCGGTTTTCTGCAAAGGCGATTTCATATTTTTTGCTTCTTTTTGAAGGAATTTTTTGGCTTGTGGTCCGCCTGTACGTCCGAGCGAAAGCAGGGCTTGAGAGCGACAGTTCATTACGTAATTTTTCTTTTCTTTTTCGTAAAAATCCTCCCATGTACGCCCACGCACAAGGGCTAAATCTTCTTCTGATAAACCATAATTTCTGCCCGATTTGAGGGCTTTTTGAATCATATCAAAGCGTTTGCGGCAAGATTGCTCGAAGGCATTAAGGTCTGTTTTCGATGGTCCTTCTTCATAGGTTTTGATGAGTAAAGGTTCTACGTTTCGGACTTTTTCGGACTTTAATTTCAACACATTTCCTGAGTCTGAAACGCAGCTTTGATTGATTAGATATTCGGCGAGTTCTGTATCGTTCAATTCGTTGGGATTAATCTGTGCCGAAAGACTAAATGAAGCTATTAATAGGATATAGAAAACAAATATATTTTTCATAATTTTTATTTTGAGTATCGTGAATGGAACGCAGATTCACGCAGATTTTTATTATTATAATTTATAATTACAATAAAAATAATTTTATAATAATTTGTAAAACAATTAAAAAAATAAAAGTAATTTCAATAATATTTTTTTTAAATAAAAAATAAAATAAAAATCCGCGTTATACTTTTAACCCAAGTTGAATATGTAGTCCCCAAAAATCAGAGCAGAGGGAGTTGTCAGACGAATGTTGTTTATAATGTACCGATATTTGATAAGATATTCGTTTTCAAAAAAAGAATTCGTCTGACAAAATACCACATAAAAAACTTGGCGAACACATTGGCATGGTGCTGATTATATTGTTAATTTGGTCTGAAAACACCGTCTTCCCAAATTCGCTTTCCGATGTCGGGGCATTGGCTGTCGCTTTGGAAATGTCCGCAATTGCGAATCGGCTGACCGACGCGTGCGTTATAGGTGTCATTTAATGCCGAACTTGGACCAAAGTGCGACCTGAAAACCTGTCCTTCGGTAAAATACTGTCGCGTATTGCTCGCGCTGTGCATGACGTTGGTGCGATTGAAATCAGACCGCGAATCGGTATGTAATAGACCAAAATTATGCCCAAATTCATGGACAAGCAATTCCGAGCCTGCTTGTGAAGCCATTGCCACAAAATCGCTCCCAATCGTGCAAGCCTGACCGCGCGACACACCGCCGTCTACGGTTGCTACTACATAAATGTTAATTCTGTTTGGTTTGTTGCCGATGTCGTTGATAAGGTTGCTACGCATGGAGCAGACAAAATTGAGGTAGTTGGCAGCATTGGGGTTGGTGGTTGCGTCAATGATTTCGTAATCTTCAAAGGCAACTCCCATGCGTTCATTTTCCCAAATCATGGAAGTCGTGAGTGACCAGTCAATGGCATTGGCGCGATTGGTCGTGTACGGTCCATCTAGTATCCAAACTGTGACGGGAATGAGGATTTCATCGGGAAATGTGGCAGCGAGAATGTCTCTTTCAGCCGTCCAATTGATATTTTGGAGCAGGGCAGGCGGGCGACGGCTATTGAAAATAATGGCTTCTCCCGAACCACTGATTTCGTTCAGTTCTACATCTGAATCAAGACTTATGTAGGCACTATCATTGACGGCAACAGAGCCAAAACGCCCATCAATCAATACTCCGATTTCTTCGTCGGCTTGGGCGTTGTTGATGCGTAATAAGTCATCCGAACTCGTTGGCAGAGTAGGTGTGGAGTCGTTGCGGCAACCGTCGCAGGAGTGGAATAGGAGGAGGAGTGCTAGTAAGATTAGCGTGTTTAGATGTTTCATTATTTATTGATTGTTTATGCTAATTTTGCGAAGCGAAATTAGCAATACATTATAATAATCCAATAGCATCTATTAAGGGTCGTCAACATTTGGACGGCTTGTTTTGGCTTTGAAATCAGTTATTCATTCAAATAAATATCCGTTTCCGGGAAGCACAAAATTAGCTCGTTGAAATGTTGATATTATTCTTTAAACGCTTCTAATCAAAACATCTATCAGGAAGCTACTTTGAGTTGACTCAATTTAGATTTGCTGATTTTTTGCTCGGCATATTCGCGGGTGATACGAAGTTCGCGGATTTCTTTTTGTGAAGGTAATTCAAACATTGCATCTATCATAACTGCCTCACAGATAGAGCGTAAGCCCCTCGCGCCGAGTTCAAATTCGTGGGCTTTATCAACGATAAAATCCAAACCATCATCGCTAAAAGTCAATTCGATACCTTCTATTTGGAATAGTTTTTTGTATTGATTGACGAGTGAATTGACCGGCTCAATGAGGATGCGGCGCAATGCTTTTTTATCTAATGGAGAAAGGTAGGTCAGTACGGGCAAACGTCCGATAAGTTCGGGAATCAAGCCGTAAGATTTGATGTCTTGTTGGCTGACGTATTGGAGGAGATTGTCGCGGTCAATGCGCTCGGTTTCGTCTTTGTTGAAGCCGATAACTTGTGTGTTGAGTCGTCGTGCGATGTGTCTTTCGATGCCATCAAATGCACCGCCGCAAATAAAAAGAATGTTTTCGGTGTTGATTTTGACGAGTTTTTGTTCGGGGTGTTTTCGTCCGCCGTTGGGGGGTACATTCACGTCTGTTCCTTCAAACATTTTGAGGAGTCCTTGCTGCACACCCTCGCCCGATACATCGCGTGTGATGGAGGGATTGTCGCCTTTTCGGGCAATTTTATCTAATTCATCTACATAAATAATACCGCGTTGTGCTGCCGAAACATTGTAGTCGCAGACTTGCAACAAACGGCTCAAAATACTTTCCACATCTTCGCCCACATAACCTGCTTCGGTGAATACCGTAGCATCTACAATCGCAAAAGGAACGTTGAGAAATTTGGCTATGGTCTTGGCTAAAAGTGTTTTGCCTGTACCGGTACGCCCGACGAGCAGGATGTTCGATTTTTCGATTTCCACTTCGTCTTCGGTTGGTTTTTGGCGTAAGCGTTTGTAGTGATTGTAAACGGCTACGGAGAGAAATTTTTTGGCATCTCCTTGACCGATTACGTAGCGGTCAAGGTGATTTTTGATGTCTTGCGGTACGATGGTCGTCGGAAGGCTAAACTCTTCTTCTTTTTTGCCCGTATTGAGTTCTTCTTCAATGATTTGCTGGGCTTGGTCTACGCAATTGTCGCAGATATGCCCGTCAATACCGGCTACCAAAATCAGTGCTTCTTCCTTGCCTCTGCCGCAAAATGAACATCTATAAGCTTGGTGACGCTTCATGTATTTCGTTTAATTCGTTATTTTTTACTTGTTGACTTGTTTCTTCGTGGATTTGTTGTTGATGCAAAAATACGATTAAATATTCTAAGAAACAACGAATACACGAATGAGGGATAGAAGAGTAGTGGAACGCGAGAAAAATAATGATAGGTTTGGAATTGGATGGTGTTCGACAAAAATAGGGTAAGATTATATGCGAGTTGCAAGGCGAATACTTTTAAAATATGCCAAAATAATCTACTTGTTCCCTTATAAAACATGAAAAGGTTATCCATTTAATTTTGCCTACTCGCTTGGCGAGTTTTTGTTTGGACAAACTTAATCGGATAGCCTTTCATGTTCTAAGGAATCAACGAAATACGATTTTATTTCTTCTCGCCTGCATCTGCACCGAGTACCTCGTCAATTAATCCGTATTCGAGAGCTTGCTCTCCCGACAACCAGTTGTCGCGGTCGCAGTCTTCTTCAATTTTTTCGTAAGGTTGTCCGGTGTGTTTAACGAGGATGTTGTAGAGGTCTTTTTGCAGTGATTTCATGAATTTGTAGCTGATTTCCATGTCACTTGCCTGACCTTGCATCCCGCCCGAAGGTTGGTGAATCATCACGCGGCTATGCCCTAAGCAAGAGCGTTTGCCTTTTTCTCCGGCTGCCAATAATACTGCCCCCATAGATGCCGCCAAACCTGTACAAACTGTTGATACATCAGGCGATACATATTGCATGGTGTCGTATATGCTTAGTCCGTCAATGACGCTACCACCCGGACTGTTGAGGAACATTTGAATGTCGCGTTTGGGGTCGGTTGATTGGAGGAAGAGCAATTGGGCGTTGACCACATTCGCCACATCAGGACGAACCGGTAAGCCGAAGTAGATGATTCTATCCATCATCAGGCGCGAAAAAACGTCCATAGCTACGGCGTTCATTCGGCGTTCTTCGATGACATTGGGGGTCATGCCATATACACTCGGCGGTACGGCTGCGTTGAGTGCTTTTTCGTAGTCTTCGTATACCAGTGTGTTGATACCAACATGTCTGGTCGCAAATTTTTTGAATTCGTTCATATTACATTTTTGATTAAGTGGCTTTTGATTTTAGAGTGAACATGAGCAGTCTAAAATCATAAAATCAACAATCACTTAATTATTTATTGTAGCATTATAAATGTCAATTGTGACAGGAAGGTTTAGCCGCTTCGATGAATGGACGGATTTTAATAGATTTACGGGCGTTTTGTATAGACCAAAGAATGTAAAGGAGGGATTTAGCTTTCCATTTCTTCTGCCACTACTTCGACGGCTTCTTCCTCTTTTTTATTGGCTTCTTCGTATTCTGCTTTTACTATATCGTTGAATTCAGTGTTGCTGACCTTCTTTTTATTGATGATAATAAGGTCTTCGAGTTTTTCTTTTACCTTATCGTTGTTCAATTGATTTTGCCGCTTTACCATGAATGACTCGTCGTACTTTAGCATCATCGTTTGAAATTTTTGGTATTGTTCTTCGGTTCGGGGGTCTGAAGGGTCGAGTCCGGCACGCTCGTAGTAGTCTCCGCGTGTTTCAGCTTCTACATCGTCGAGTGAAGTGTATACGCCGAGGTGTTTGGCAAGTGCAGCCAATATGAGATTGGCGCGAAGTGCCTTGATTGTTTTTTCGTATACACTATCGCTCAATTTTTCGCCTTCGTTATTCATTTGGAGCCAACGTCTTAGGTAGATGTCTGATAGTGGTATATCATTTTTTTCAATGAGTTCATCTATCATTTTATTCATCAATCTATTTTCCGCCGCATCATTGGCTTGTTCTTTCATCATTAGCGCGATTTCTTCTCTTATCCCCTTTTCGGCAGCTTGTTTTTCTTCATCGCTGATGGTGTTTTCTTCTTCTATCAATCCTCCTAAATCTACAACTTCGGGAATATCCAAATCAGAATCATCTCCGTTGTCCTCCTCCTGATTTTCGTCTTCTTCTTTTGGCAAAAACTCTGCTACGTATTTTTCTGCTTTTTCGCGCCCTACGGCTTCTACGAGCAATTCGGCGTTCATTTCGGCGGGCTTGAAGTTTGTGATAGAATCAATTTCGACGCGAAAGGTATCATTGAATTGTACTTCTTCGGATACACTCAGCAGGTATTTTCTGACATCATTCGCTTGATTTTCGGCGACTAATTCGTGGATATTTGCATCGAAAGTATCCCCTTTTTTGAGTGTGAGTATATGCTTTTTCAAGTCTTCATTTTGAATATCCTGAATAGCCAACATCGTGTACTTATTGAGTCCTTCGGCTTTAGGTTCTTCGCCTTCCAATTCAATCAAATTGACCATCATGAGGTCATCTTCGGCACTTACTTCATCTACTTCTTCCCGGTCTCCGCGTTGTTTGAGGTATTTATCAACTTCTTTTTGTACTTCTTCTTCTTTCACCTCAATATCAAAAGAATCCAATGTGATACTTTTATCCAATCCCTTCAAATCAAGTACTGGTATAAGACCGATTTCGTATTCAAAATCATAGTCAATGTAATTGCGTATTTCGAGTTCGGGTGCCAATTGGTCTTCGACGGGAAGCGGCTGACCGAGCGTATCCATCTCACTTTCTGTAAGATATTGAATTAATTCTCTGTAAGCCAAATCGTTCAACTCATCAGCGAGTACCGATTTGCCGTATATTTTTTTGACATAGGACATCGGCACCTGCCCCTTACGAAAGCCTTTCAAATGTGCTTTTTTTCTGAAATCATTCAGCTTTTTATTGACCTGATTTTCGTAATCTTCTTTGGCAATATGTACGGTGAGGATGGCTCGCAAATCTTCGGTATCCCGTCTTGTTACGCTTGGCATATGTTAGTGATTGGTGAACGGTGATTAAAGAAAAGAAATAAATAACTTATTCATTTCTTTTTCTCTTAGTGATTGGTTTGAATTAATTTTGAAAATGTAAATCCCGTCATTCGCCGAGATAAATTGTAAAAATGCTTGTAGTACGCGAGTCTATTATTTGTATTTTTATTATTTTTAATAATTTAAAAACCAATTAAATACGAAAAAAATACTTTGGTTTCGCGTCCTGATTTTTTAACATTTTAAATGTATTACTTTACACTTGTGTTTCGGTTAATTTTTTATTGATTTTCAATTAATAATAAATTAATTAAAAAGTTTATGTTATTAAAAAATTTCTACTAAATCAAATTCTATTTTGAGGCTAGCCGTTTAAGTTTGCTCAACTCTGATAATCAGTAATTTATAAAATAAAACTACGAACTGGCAACTATGAACTGATAGCCTATTTTGAATTTCAATAAGAAAAATGAACTCATTGAGAACGTTTAATAACTCGAAAAAAATTAACAGAAACGACAGTTTTATATTCTACATTTTCAAATTCAAACCTGTTTTTTGTGTAAAAAAAAAGTTCAAATTCTAAAATCAAAGCAAGCACAATTTTATCTAATTGAACTTGTACTTGATATTTGAACTTGAACTTTTATTTGTGCGGGTGGAGGGACTCGAACCCCCACGCCGTGAAGCACTAGATCCTAAGTCTAGCGTGTCTACCAATTTCACCACACCCGCAGGTTTTAGATAGTTGGACAAGATTGTAAAGCTAATTTTGTCGAACTACTTAAATTCCAAAAAACAAATTCCTAACTTTAAGTAAAACGTATTTTATGCTCTATTAAAAATCGGAAGATGAATTATGAATTTTTCCAATGAACATTCGCCTTTTTTTAAAGCGAGTGCAAAGATATTACTTTTTTCGTAAAAATTAAACGTATCAATGAGAAATATCGTTCAAAAAATTTGAGGCTAGCCGTTTAAGTTTGCTTGCGGGATAGTACTCGTCTGACGAAGGTTTTTGTGAAATGTAGTGATTTGTCTCATAAAATATTCGCATTGAATAAGGGATTCGTCTGACGAGTATTCGCTTTAGGCAAAGTTAAATGGCTAGCCAAATTTGAATTAAAGAATCAAGTAGTCAATGAATTGCGGTTTATCTCCGCTAATGATTTGCAACCTGCGAGTGCCATAGTGAGTTCAAAATCTGCCTGATAATTGTTGATGAGTTCTTCTATACCTGCACGACCTGCGAGGGCGAGGGCGTATACATAAGGTCTGCCAATGCAGACGGCGGTAGCTCCAAGTGCCAGGGCTTTGAAGGCATCCGAACCGCCGCGTATGCCGCTATCTATTAGAATGGGAATTTGACCATTGATGGCTTTGACGACACCGGGCAGGGCTTCGATGGTACTGATGGCTCCGTCTACTTGTCTGCCGCCATGATTGGAGACGATGATGCCGTTGATGCCATGTTGGAGGGCTTTTAGGGCATCGTCGGGGTGGAGGATGCCTTTGAGCAGAATGGGGAGTGAGGTATGCTCGCGGAGGAAGGCGAGGTTTTCCCAAGTAAGTGAGGGGCGAGAGTAGATTTCTATGAATTTTCGGATAGATTTGAGGGGAACGCCGGAGCTTAGGTTGGTGGCGAAGCGTCCGGGAAATCGCCATGCGAGTTTGAATAATGCGGCGAGTGTGGTGGGGTTGATGCTTTGGGAGTTTTGGGGGGCGACTTCCTTGCTTTTTTCGTTGAGGAGGCGGTTGAATATGGGGTCGGAGGTGTATTGGGCGATGCCTTTGCCATGCAAAAAAGGGAGGTGGGCAAGGTCAAGGTCTTGATTGCGCCAACCGAGCAGGGTGGTGTCGAGTGTGACGACGATGGCAGAGCAGCCGCAGTCTTCGGCGCGTTTGGCAAAGCTGGTTACGAGTTCGTCGGATTTGCTCCAGTAAAGTTGGAACCAATGGGGGCTGTCTTCGAGTATACGAGCGCAACTCTCCATCGAAACGGAGGCTTGGTTGGAAAATATCATGGGAGTTTGGGTGTTTTTGGCGGCTTGAGCTACGGCTCTATCGGCTTTGGTGTGTGCCATTTCGAGTACACCGATGGGGGCAAGCAAAAAGGGAGAGGGCAAGGATTGACCGAAAAGGTTCAGTGAGGTGTCTCGCTCCGATACATCGCGCAACATACGGGGTACGATTTTCCATTGGTCGAAGCCGTTTCGGTTGGCGGCAATGGTATCTTCCATGCCTGCACCGCCTGCGATGTAGGCATAGGCTTCGGTACTGAGTCGCTCGCGGGCTTTTTGGCGGAGTTTGTCGGTATCGGTGGGAATGAGGGGGCGGCGTCCGCTCATGCCTTTGATGTAGATGTTTTTTTGTCTGTCTGTTGCCTTGCTCATGTTACGGGACGGTAAATGCTAGCTAGTGGAGGGGGCAAAACCAACTAAGCTCAATGATGAATATAGGCGAATATAAGGAAATAAGTTGGCTCTTTGAAAATGAAAATGAAAATTGCAATGAAAATGAAAATGAAAATGAAAAATTGGAAAATTCTTTGTGCCTTTGGGTCTTTGTGGCAAAATTAAAGATGTGCAGTAGTACGTGTTTTAGCTTTTCTATCTGATTGCCCCTAATATTTTACACACTCAATTCATTATCATTCAAAATTTGGCGAGCATATTGGTATAATTTATTTTTCATTTAACTTAAAAACGAAAAACCCCCCATCGTAAAAGAATACAATGGAAGGTTTTTTCCTAAGCTTCACAAAGCGAAGCATCGCTATGAATATATTTTCTATATTTATAAGCCAAATCAATGTTCACGCGCAATACCCTCGTAACGTACATTTATCATACCTTTCAACTCCTTACGCGCAAAGAAAATACGACTTTTCACTGTTCCCAAAGGAAGTTCCAATTTATCTGCAATCTCTTGATACTTAAAGCCCTCGTAGTGCATCTGAAATGGAATACGTGTACTGTCGTCCAAAACACCTACCATACCTTCCAATTCTGTCAACATAATATTAGAATAGGCACCATTTCTCACTACGTTTTTACCTGAATTGATGTAAAATTGATTATCAGTCGTATCAATAATCGTATTTGCTTTTACACGCCTGCGATAATCATTGATAAAAACATTCTTCATAATCGTAAACAACCAAGCTTTGAAATTGGTACCCGGACTGAATTTCTCTCTGTTTTTGATAGCCCGATAGGCTGTTTCCTGATAGAGGTCTCTCGCTGCTTCGCTGTCTTTTGTCAAGTTATAGGCAAAAGAATGAAGGATAGCTGATAGTTGATTGAGTTTGTTATCGAATTCTAATGTAGACATAATGTTAAGTATTTTGTTTAAGCAAATGTACAAGAAAGTTAAACAAAATGCAAGATTTTGTTTAACTTTTTTCATAATTCTATCTTATAAAGTTAAACAAAAAACTTATCACTAAGAATTTTACTTATTTAAATAATTGATAATGAGAGAGTTATTTATATTTTATTTATTTTTATAATAAAATTAATAATTTAAAGATTCTGCACAATTAGACTTGGACAGAATGGGAAAGTTTAAGTTTAAGATTAAGTTTAAGATTAAGTTTAAGTTTGTTCTTAAATTTAACTTAGGCACTTAGTAATTTTTTGAAACCAACATGTTGTCGATAAATTTGCGATACTTGGTTTATCCCTCCGAAGAAGGCTTAAATTTGTCCCGTATAGCTATCGGGAGAACTTATTCTTAAACTTAAACTTAAACTTAAACTTTATTTAGGCTCTAAATGTCATAAACTATTGATTATCAATGATTTTATTTTATGGTTAAAATAAATACTTAAATAATTATATTTTATAAATAGTTAAAATAGAAGGTTTTATCTAATTCTTAAACTTCCCGATTTCCTTTATTCAAAGCCCAATTCATAAGTTTTTAGGGTTTATATATTCTTATACAAAACAAAAAAATAATTAGTATACGTTATCATAAGCGAGTGTTTCTATATCTTTATCAAAAAATAATATCTATAATATTGCTTTAATTTAATAATTTTGATATATTGCACTCGGAAATAGTCTGCTAACTCAAACTATTGCTTGAATCTTGTTTTTAAAAGTTTGAAGCAGTCCGTTTCCATTGAAATGTTCTCACACTATTTCAAAAAGAACTTCCTTGAAGTTTGAAGCAAATAATTATCTAAAGATAGTTTAGGATTGTTTAAGTAATAAGGTCAACATTTGGAGGGCTTCTTTTTCGCTTTGAAATCAGTTATTTATACAGATAAACACCCGTTTCAAAGAGAATCCTGATAGCCGGAAAGTACAAAATAACCTCGTCGAAATGTCTATCTTATTTTTTAAATGACCCTATACTATTTATTCCAAAACAAGTTTTTAGGCAGAATGAAATGTGAATTAACAAGTGCAAGATTATTTTATCGTTCCTTAGTACTGTTAAATTGATGAATATGTTTTATGTGAACTTGAATCTAAACTTGGACTTCACTCTATACGCACTCATGTTACATTCTCTCCACCTTGTTAACTATTAAACTTAGTTCACATGCCAAAGAAAATCGATGTTCAAATTAAAGAATCTAAAGCAAAACTCGCCGAGTTGCTGAAAGATGAGTGGGACAAAAAAAGAGCACATCGCATAGAAATGCTCTATTTAGTCAAATCCGGTGAGGAAAATTACAAACGTAATCTCGCAGACCGACTCGGATATAGTCGTACTACAATTGACGAATGGCTTAGACGATACGAAGAAGGTGGTATGAAAAGCCTTTTGAGTATCTCTAAAAGCCCCGGCGCACCGACCAAGTTTCCTAAAAATGTAAGGCAAGGTTTAGTGAAAAAACTTAGTTCTAAGCATACTTTCAGAACTTATGTGGATATCCAACGCTATCTGAAAGATAAATATAACTTAGACCTGCCATACAGCACTGTGCATGATTATGTGCGCTATCAACTCAATTTTGATTTGAAAGCCAATGTCAGGCAAGTAGCAGGTAGTCGTTAAAAGCCTTAATTTTGTGGGAACTTCAAAGAGAAGGAAAACAGCCTGTCACTCGGATTCGCTCTGAGTGATGGGCTATTTGTGCTTTCAATCATGCTCTAAAACATAGGCTACTTATCACAATGGGCTATATCCGCATCCGGGATAAGATACAGAAACTGCCAAAGTCCTTTATTTTTTTAACAACATACTTCAAGACGGTCAATAAAAATCTTAGTTTTGCGGAATACAATGTGATAATACTAAAATGCGTTACTGTAATTAGGTTTTGGTACAAACTATTAATTCACCAATTCAAAGTTCGCTCATTCACTCATTAAATGGGAAGAGAAAGCACAAACAAAGAACTGATAGAGCTATTTAATACCGACCCGAAGAAGGCTGTGGAAGTCTTGTTCGAGCGGTATCACACTGATTTGTGTAAGGTGGTATTTCGGATACTAAAAGATGAGTCTTTGGCAGAAGATATTGTGCAGGATGTTTTTTACGAACTCTGGAAAAAACGCGACAGGCTGGGTGTCAATACTTCTTTTCGTGCCTATCTCAAGCGGGCTTCTATCAACAAATCCCTCAATTATATCCGCGACAATAAGATAAAATTTGACGGCGACGAGCAATATGCCTACATTGAAAGCAAAGAAAACCTCGCCAAAAATATCGAAGGCAAAAACCTCCGCGAAATCGTAGACCGCGAAATTGACAAACTACCGCCCAAGTGCCGTGCTGCTTTTATTCTGAGTCGTTTTGAAGATATGTCGTACAAAGAAATCGCTGCGGAAATGGATATTTCAGTAAAAACCGTCGAAAAGCATATTTCAAAAGCCCTCAAAATTCTCAATCAAACTCTAAGACCTTATCTTTAGGGAAATTCCAATATTTTCTAATCCCAAAAATTAAGCATACAGCAATTTGAAATTTGGGATTTGAGATTTTCAAAAATAGGGGAAAAAACTACTGAATGTGTCATACAAGAAATAATTTGATGCAAACCCAATATCCAAATCACGATTCTGCTAATCAATGAACCATAAATTATGAAAGAACAAGATAAATACCTCATTCTTATTCACAAACGCTTGACGGCACAACTGTCTTCGGAAGAAGCACAGGAATTGGACCTATGGCTGGAGTCTAATCCCGAACACCGCGTCCTATATGAAACCACAGCAAAATCATGGGAACAAAGTCAAGAATACAAAGCTGATTATCAGCCTGATACCACAAGCGAATGGAATAAATTGAATGAGAAAATAGATGCCGGAAAAGTAGTCCGTATGCCTGCACGTAGACGCTGGATAGCGGCGGCTGCGGCTGTATTGATGTTGGCAGGGGGAGCGTTTTGGTGGTTGAATAATATGGCGGCGACACCCGAAATTTGGGTCGAAATTCAAACGAATGAGGCTGCAAAGGAAGTAACTTTGCCCGATGGCAGCAGCATTTCATTGAATAAAAACACTACATTGGCATATCGCGAAAATTTTGCTGACCATGCAGAACGCATCGTCAAAATGACAGGCGAAGCCTTCTTCGATGTGACTAAAAATACCAAGCCTTTTATCATCCAAACCGACCATGCGAATGTGCGCGTATTGGGTACGAGTTTTAATGTAAAATCCGACGCAGACGATACGCAAGTAACGGTACAAAGCGGCAAAGTACAAGTCACTGACAAAGCAGAAACACAAAGAGCCATCTTGCAAAAAGGTCAAAAAGCTACTGCTGATAAATCAGGTAAAATACAAAAATCTACTTCAAAATCACTTAATGAATTGGCATGGAAAACCCGTAAATTAGATTTTGACGGGACACCTTTAGAAGATGTTGTGCGTGATTTGGAGACTTACTTCAACTTGGAAATTGATGCTACTCAATTGAAAAACAATTGTTTACATTCAGGAGATGTCATTAAAGGAGATAAGATTGAGGATGTATTGAATAGTTTGAAAATCCTTCATCAAATCAAATTCAGTAAGACCGCAAAAGGCTACACCATTAGCGGCGGCAACTGTTAAAATACGTTTTGATTCAACATAAATTTATGCCCGTAGGATTTCGCATCTTACGGGCTTTTTTCGTACAGGCGATTTCAATCGCCATGTTTGTAGAAATCGTAGAGAAAATTCATGAATTTTCTCTGTGTTGACGGGCAAGAATTTCAACAAGGCAGTATTTTTTGTGCTTTGGGTGATTGTGTTGCCTTTTGTGATTCCTTGGAAGGCGTTATTTTAGAGCCTATTTGAATTAAGAATAATCATAATTTTTGAATTGGCATATTTATTGAAATTTAAGGAGAAAACTATTTTTCACCAAATTAAATTTTAACAATATGAAACAATTCAAAACTATTTCAATCTTAGCCTTTTTATTACTCGCCTTTAGTATTTCGGAAATGGCAGCACAACAGAATTGGCGATTAAGTCTTACGACTGATTTCCAAGTTTCCATTTGGTAATAAACCCGATTATTGGGAAGTTATCGGGGATGAGTATGGCTCTTTTAAATCACATAAAAAACAAAAATCATCACTAATACTTAATAGCGATTATCATTTCTTAACTCAAAAACCTGTTGGTTTTTTCATTGGAACGGGTGTAGGGTACAGAAAATATGGAGCTGTTGAAAGATTTGATGCATTGTATCAAAATGTTCATATTTTCCCATTACGTAATGTAATTGTTCCTTGGAGAATCGGGATAGATATACGCCCCACTGACAAATTCACAATTAATGTATCAGCTACATACGAGCATATGTTCCCTATTGCCGGCGGTGATAGGTCAACAGTCCGCTCAAATGAACAGTTTAACAATATTAGTGAATATAATATACTTGGAGAAATACCGGATAATATATCCAGTATTAGGTACGGATCTCAAAATGAGGGAGGCATCGGAGGAAGTTTAGATGTAGGTTTTGGCATCGAAATTTACAAGAATTATCACTTATTTATCGGGACAGGAATAGGGGTGTTTATTAATCACTATAGAACCGGCTATTCAATACGTCGTTTTTCTTCTACAACCGGTGAACCCGATGCTGATTTTACCGATTTTCCATTCAAATCCGATAGTAATCTCTATGATTTTATCAGCCTAAAAACAGGGATTACCAAGACTTTCTAAAGCGAAAAACAAAAATTTCGTATAAATAAAAAACGTGTTTGAGTTTGTTGTATCGACAAATTCAAACACGTTTTTTTGTGAAAATTGAAAATTACTCCCTTCTTGAAATCGCCAACAAACCTAAAAATGTCAACACCCCATTCAAAATCAACAACTCAAACCCAAAGGTATAACCAAACAACAATTCTTTTGAATACATATTAATAAAATAAGTTAGAACAGGCGCAAGCAAACATACCGCCAACGCGAGTGAGTCGCGGATTTTTAATTTGGTAAACAAACCAAAGGCATACAAACCCAACAAGGGACCATAAGTGTAGCCTGCTATTCGGAACAAATTATTAATCACCGAATCATCATTAATATACCAAAATGCGATAATCACAAAGAAAAGCAAGAGCGAAAAACCGATGTGAACGATGGTTCGCATGCGTTTTTGCTCTTCGGCAGTACGTGTCTGTCCTTCCTCTTCAAATCCGAGAAAATCTACGCAGAAAGAAGTTGTCAATGAAGTCAATGCCGAATCTGCACTCGAATACGCCGCCGCAATCAAGCCCAAAATAAATACAATTCCGATAGTAGGAGAGAGGTGTTGCAGCGCAATCATCGGGAACAATTGGTCGGCACGTTCCGGTATTGCGATACCATTTTTATTGGCATAAATATAGAGCAATGCGCCCATGCCCAAAAACAACAAATTCGCAAAGACCAACACGATGCTAAACCAAAACATATTTTTTTGTGCATCACCTAAACTCCTGCAAGTCAGGTTTTTTTGCATCATATCTTGGTCGAGTCCCGTCATCACAATCGCAATAGACGCACCGCCGAGAAACTGTTTTATAAAATTATTCGAGTCATTCCAACCACCTTCAAAAAAGAACATCTGTGAATATTCACTCTCGCGTATCGCACCTACTACACCCCCAAATCCTACGCCCAGCGCATTCCCAATCGCGCCAATCGTCAGTACCACCGCCGTCAGCATACACAGCGTTTGTAGCGTATCCGTCCACACAATCGTATTGATGCCGCCGCGAAAAGTATACACCCAAATCAGCAAAATCGTCAATGCCACCGTTGCCCAAAACGGCACAGAAAAACCCGGCATCATATCAAAAATAAACTGAAACACCATCGCCACCAAAAACAGCCTGAAAGATGCCCCAATAGTCCGCGACAAAATAAAAAATCCTGCACCCGTCCGGTACGAAATTCGACCAAATCGCTCATCCAAATACGTATAAATTGACGTTAAATTCAACCGATAATATAAAGGCAGCAAAATCGTCGCAATCACCAGATAACCCAACAAATAGCCAAACACCATCTGCATATACGAAAACTCCATATTTGCAGCACCGCGCCCCACCACGCCCGGAATCGAAATAAACGTCACCCCCGACAGCGAAGCCCCTACCATACCAAAAGCCACCAAATACCACGGTGACTTGCGCCCCGCCACAAAGAAATTTTCATTGCCCGAATCCTTGCCTGTAAAATACGACACCAACATCAGCAGCGCGAAATACGCCAAGACCACAAGCACAATTATAGTAGGAGATAAACCGTTCATAAATTTATATTTTTGCAATGATTTGAACCATTATGTTCTAAAGGCAAAAAGCACAAATATTGCAAAAATAATTCAATAAAAAAACAGCAAAAATTTATTTTAGGAAAAAGAAATGAGCTACTCGTTTAAGTTTGCTTGCGGGATAGTACTCGTCTGACGAAGGTTTTTGTGAAATGTGGTGATTTGTCTCATAAAATATTCGCATTGAATAAAGGGATTCGTCTGACGAGTATTCGCTTTAGGCAAAGTTAAATGGCTAGGCACTTAGTAATTTTTTGAAACCAACATGTTGTCGATAAATTTGTAATATTGCTTATCCCTCCGAAGAAGGCTTAAATTTGAGTTTAAACTTAAACTTAAACTTGTTCTTAAACTTAAACTTAAACTTAAACTTAAACTTAATTACCTCCTCCAGCGACTTGTACTTATCACTGCTTTCGGATAATCGGCACCGAGTTTTACATGCAAATCATCTTGTTCGACGGGACTTAGGGTGTCCGGTTCGTGTACTTTTTTAGAAGGGAGGTCGGCGAGTTCGGGGAGCCAGCGTTTGACATATTCGCCTTGCGGGTCATAGCGTTTGGCTTGGGTCAGGATGTTGAAATAACGGTCTTCGCGCGGGTCGCTGCCTACGCCGGCTACGTAGTTCCAATTGCCCCAATTGCTGCACACATCATAGTCAATCAACATCGACTCAAAATACTCCGCGCCGAGTTGCCAATTCACTTTCAAATCATGCACCAAGAAACTCGCTACATTCTGTCTGCCGCGATTCGACATAAAGCCCGTTTGGTTCAATTCGCGCATATTCGCATCAATGAAAGGCACACCTGTACGCGCTTCTTTCCAAATGCGAAACTTTGCCATATCATCCTCTAAATCAGCATTTTCGTCATCTTTGATACCGCCTTTTCGAAAGATGGCATTACCGTGTTTTTTGCCTGTCAAGCGGAAAAAATCACGCCACATCAATTCAAAAAACAGCCAATAAGTGGATTTATTTTTGATTTTTTGCTGTTCGTATTTTTTTAATTCTGCATAAATCATTTTCGGAGAAATACAACCCTGTGCCAGCCACGGAGACAATTTCGACGAGTAATCTCCACCAATCAAACCATTGCGTGTTTCTTTATAATTTTCAATCAAACCTGTATCCCAAAGGTAGTAATTTAAGCGTTCCAAAGCAGCTTTTTCACCACCTTTGAATGACAATACCGCTCGATTATCTTCTTTGAATTTTTTATGCCCAAAATCTTTTAAAGTCGGCATTTCGCCTACTTCCAAACTCGTTCGCATCGGATGTATGCGCGTAGGCGTGGGCAAAGGTTCGCGGACGGGAATGTATCGCTCTACCTCCTTTCTGAATTGCGTAAAAACATCCGGCGCATGAGCAATCGGAAAAGGCAAATCCTGTGTATAATACAGCATTTTCCCTCTGAAAAAGTGGATTTCCATACCCTCTCTCCAAAGGTTTTGTTCCAATTGATTTTGTACATACAACTCCTCTTGCATCCGTTCCCGATTACAAAACACCCAATTGGCTTGCACCTCCTTTGCCAAGTCATAAATCACTTCTTCGGGCTTGCCTACACGCACGATAAGGTCAGAACCCAACTCGCGCAGCGAAGCCCGCAAATCTTCTACGCTCTCTATCGTAAATTTTGCCCGAAACTTACCCGTTTTTGCAAAGCCATACTTCGTTTTACCCTTAAAAACACGCTCATCAAACACAAAAACAGGGATAATCTCATCCCCACGTTCCAAAGCATAATCCAGGGCTTCATTATCGTGAATACGTAAATCCTGACGAAACCAAACAATAATTTTTTTATGCGGACGATTTTCTGTTTTCATAATAAATAAACTGACAGGTAAGTAATTATAGAAGTAACAAGCAGCTTTTATTTTAGTTGAATAAAGGTACAAATTTCGCTCAATGTTTTCAGTGAAATTTGAAAACAACATGACATAATTTTTAAAGTCACTTTTATTCAATTTGGAATTTCGATACAAAAATGCTATATTTGAATTATGATAACAGCCAAAGTATATCAGGAAATTATAGATTTCATTGCCTTGGGAACAAGCCCCGAAGCGGTCATCAATTTCCGTCCTTCCGAAGCTACTCAAAATCGAGTGAAAGATTTGTTGTACAAGGAGAAAAATGATTTTTTAACAGATGAAGAACAAGCAGAATTTAATAATTATATTTACATCGAACATTTAATGCGACTTGCCAAAGCTCGCGCTCGCCAATTACAACAAGATGAGTAGTTATATTTCTGCTGCCTACCGCCGAACCGTTCTAAAACATTCTGCTTCTATCTGCGAATATTGCTTGATTCATGAGGAGGATGCTTTCTTTTCATTTGAAATAGACCACATTATTAGCGAAAAACATAATGGTATTACGCATCCTGACAATCTCGCCCATACTTGTTTCTATTGCAATCGGTACAAAGGAAGTGATATTGGTTCTATTCTAATTCCTGATTCGAATTTATTAGATTTTATAACCCCAGAACAGATATTTGGTCACAACACTTTCGCCTTGAAGGTGCCTTGATTATTCCACAAACAAAAATTGGAGAAGTAACCGTAAAAATCTTTCAATTCAACCATGTTGATAGATTGATAGAGCGAAAATTACTCATTGAACTTGGACGATATCCGGGAATTATCTCAAACGCATAAACACCAAAAACCAACTCACCTGCATCTACCCATACGTAACTCGGACACTTGTACCGACGAATGACGGTATTCCT
>CALCMV010000032.1 GCA_937967535.1 uncultured Saprospiraceae bacterium | reverse complement strand
AGAGGAAAAAGAACAACATCAGTGGGCAACAGATTTTAAAACTTTACTCAAAGATGCCTTACTTTTAAGACATCAGGCAGTGGAGCGAAACCAAGCATATCCGCCAGACGACCCACAAGCAAAAGATATTGAAGACCGATTCAATCAACTACTCGTACAAACTATTCCCAAAGAACAATATCCTAAGACCTGCACCTTCCAAAAGTCCATGATAAAATACAGAAATCACCTTTTTCGATGTCTGTATGATTTGGATGTCCCACCGGATAATAACGCTTCCGAGCGAGCTGTCAGAAATATCAAAGTCAAGCAAAAAGTATCTGGACAATTTAAGTCCGGACAGCACACCTTTTGTGTCTTGCGTTCTGTCATTGATACTTTACGTAAAAGGCAACTCAATGTCTATGAATATCTATGTCAAATCATGAAGATAACAACCTGAGTAGTTACTTATTTTAAAACATCTTGTGCTATGAAAATTATTAAACTATTAGGCATTTTCCTATTATCGGGGATATTGATGACTTGTACTGCAAAAGTCAATCAAAAGAATAAAGAGGAAACATCCGAAACAAAAACTTTCCCTACAAATCCTGACAGTATGGATTTCACTATTATAGAGCCCGACATCGCTACCATGGCAGTAGCTATCGTATATCCACGCAATGTTGCCCAGACAAATGATTGGTGTAATAGAAAGGGCAGGCACAGCTCTTTTACAATAGATGGCAGTTATGATATCTGCGGTATAAGGGGACAGCAACTTAGTGGGGAGTATCAAAATTACGATAATGGTGGTTTCTGCAAATGCCTCAGCCAGTATTGCGATAAATCCGAAGAACCCGACGAGTTTCTTAAATGTATTGCCGAATATAAAGGTATGAGGAAAGTAGAGCTCAAAGAATAAATATTTCGGACAACTCTTTTCAAGCCTTTTCAGTCATTTGGGAAGGCTTTTTTGTTGCAAATACATTAATATTCAAAAAAATACATGCAATTATTGGCGTATTATTTTGGATTATTTTAGAAAACCCTTTTTTAAGCAATGTAAAATAAAATTTAAGTTTTTAACTTGCTGATTGTTAGTATTTTAAGCGGGGTAATAACACCTATAAAACAACGTCCATCCAATATATATCATTTCCAAAAGTCCATTTTTTTAGCATAATTTTCTTGGATTTTGCTCAAAAATTCTGATTTGTTCTCATATGAAAACACTGCAATTTTGTGGTATTAATTAACGATTGGTATTCAATCATTTTTTAATCAACATTTTTTAAAATAAAGCACTTATGAAAAATTTCAAGTCATTATTCATCATTGCAATTACACTTTTAGCCACACTCGGATTGCAGGCACAACGACAAGGCGGTGCCAATCTCGACCCAAACGTAAAAGGCATGAACGTCGGCAAAGCCATCGAAATATATCGCACGACTGTAAAACATGTATGGACACAAATCGGAGACAAAACATGGACAAGAACACAAGAAAACAATGCTAAGGTAGCCACTTTCACTGAAACGCACAGAGATGAATGGTCGGTTTATTTGATTGGAACAGACGATGTTAAAATGCAAATTGACCTTTGGCAAAAGCGTGTTTATGACCGCACAAACGGAACGGATGGGAATATCATAGAGGTAGCCTTGCGACCACAAAACGATGTTGCTACAAATGTTGTCTCAATCGAAAACCGCTGGAAACCAGGTCAATTTATCTCCCTTAATAATGCCAAAATGTATGCTACGCAGCCAACAACTTTTAAAATAGAACAAGTTGATGGACCTTGGTTCAGGCTTCTCGATACGAAGAGTGGTAATTATCTAAATTTTGAAAAAGAACAACTCAATTCAGGAAACATTCAGCCCGGATGGTGGTCTGCCCAATTTAGAAAAGTACCTACAGAAGAGGGGTATTTCAGACTCCAATGCCGAATGAAAGGAGGAATCTATTACCTACACATCGAACATGGCAAACTCGAATGTTCAAGACTCGGCGACATGGGATGGTGGTCTGCTCAATGGAAACTTAAAGAGACAACTCTCCCTGCTAATCCATCTAATCCGGATGCTGACAACCCCGAACTCAAGCAAAACATACCGGATATCGCAACCATGGCTGTGGCTATCGTATATCCGCGCAATGCCGCCGACAATACTGATTTGTGCGGTACAGATGGCGAAAACAGCATTTTTATAATAGATGGCAGCTTCGATATCAATGGTGTGCCGGGTGAGCTGATTAAAGGGCAGTACAAAAACAACTTCGACAGCGGTTTTTGCGAATGTTTTAATGAACCCTCTGACAAGTTTCTTGCCTGCATTATTAAACATAAAGAGAATTAAACAGCTTCAACAAAAACGCTTTTCAAATAACAATTAACGATTGGTATTCAATCATTTTTTAATCAACATTTTTTTAATTAATCACTTATGAAAAATTTCAAGTCATTATTTAGTGCTGCATTATTTGCATTATTTGTATTCAGTGCAAACAACATTATTCTTGCTAAGGATAAGTTAAACCCTGATAATTCGAATGATAGGATTACATCAACATTTGCTGAATCTTGCGATGAGGTGTCCTATAATGATTCTTTTGAATGGGATCCGGTACAACAAAAAAAAGAACGAGTCATTATCGTTGGGTCTCCCTCGCAGTTGGGAAACAGTATTGGCAAAAACCGTGATGTCAAAGTAAAAAGAGACGGTTTTACGAAAGCAACGAGAGAGAAAAAGACTCAATTGGAAAATGATGAAATAAATACTTTGGTGAAAGACGCAGATGTCATAGTCGTCAACGGCAAAAATGCAGGCGGAAAACTCAAAGACAATGAATACATCAAGGGTGGATTGAGACACGGCGTTCCGATGGTATTTGAAAATGTCAACGAAGCTGAAATGTCAGACCTAATCGGGCTAGGCATGCCACAGGGCGAAGTAACAATTGTGACCAACTACACAGACCGCCAAGGAGCCAGTATTGAGGTCATATCAACTCCAAAGAATGTAAAAGTAGTAGAGGGTAAGTCAAGTAAAATGAGTAAAAAACCCACTACTGCCGAAATAAATAAAGCGAAAAAAGAAGGAAAGAACATCAAAAAATCAGAACAGGAGGCAAAAGCCAAAGTAAACAAAAAAGCGAATTTCTCTGCAAAAACTATAAAGTCTGTCACCGTTGAAGATAAAGCGAAGAAAGTGATGAAGGTGGTTGGAGATAAAAACAGAAATATTAGGAGTAAAGCAAAACCCCGCATCAACGGAACAAGAAAAGGCGGACGCGGACCAAACCCGGACGGCTTCCCAACCCGTAGAGGAGGACCTAATGCCGATAATCTTCTACCTTTTGAATATCATTATGAGGCATTCAGCCCTGCTAAGACCAACAGCGGCTTTGATTTTTCTTTATACACCTGGGATGTAACATATAATTGGACATGGGATTGTAACAATCAGACCATGTCTCAAAGATTGGATTTAGAGGTCACGCTTGCTGCGACGATAGCACCATCTTACCGCAAATACGTGCGAGTAAGAGTCAAAGACAACAGCTATTTCAAACCCGGAACTTTGAGATGGAATAGTGAATACGACAAAGGCTACGTAAACCGCATGGCAGGTGTTAGGTTCGATTACTTAAATACAGATGGAAGCAATTTTAAATTAGATAAATACGCCCCAAAAAACCAAATTAAAGAAACGACCTACAATTATTCTACCGGATTTTCTCTTGGTGCAAGTGCCGGAGCAAGTGCCGACGGACCCAATTCTGGGCTCAGTGCGAGCTACAGCGAAAGTACAAGCACAATCACTTCGATTGCAGACTTTGAAGCATATGCCTCCAGTGGCCCGAATTGGGTAGAATTTAAATTTGAAATGGGAAAATCACCTTCCGATTATGTAGAACAATGTGCTTTCTGTACCCCTTCAATAATAAATCTTCCGGCTACAGCCACCAGCCAACTTAACCCACAATGTGATGCTGTTTTTACTGCACCCGGAGATTATAATGGCTCAAAATCAATACAAGTCAAGTCTTTACATAGTGGAATTAATATTTGGTCAGATGGTGATTGGTTTCACCCACATTGGTGGTGGAAATCGTACAGCATGAATATATGGAGTAACTTTTCCGTAGATTTTTCAAAGGTCAATTATCCGCACTTAGCCATAGATAAATCCACCTCTACTTCTGGTGTTTATTCAGATTGGCATACTTCAAGAGCAGTCGATGGCTATACTGGTGCTGCACCCAACACATATTCTGCAACTTCATATTCCCACCAGCCATATATGGGAGTAGACTTAGGAGAGAGCGATTATATTTACGACATAGACGTATGGAATGCTGTCGGGTATGGTGATTACCTAAAAGATTACTGGGTAATGGTATCTGATACCCCATTTACTTCTGGAAGTTTGGATGTAGCCAAGAGCCAAAGTATTTGGAAGCAAAAAGTAACGGGAAAATCACCCAGAGTTAAAAAATTCAATACACGCGTTAGAGGCAGATATGTCAGAGTACAACGCGATGGAGGGTCGAACTTTTTAGTACTCGGAGAAATTGCATGTAATCCAAGAAGAAACTAATACATCGTACAGAAACGGAGCGGCACTCGTGCCACTCCGTTTTATTCAAATCTTTCTTCAACAACAGTTTATAATCTAAAATATTTTATCAAACATCTTTTTCAAAATTAAGCACTTATGAAAAATTTCAAGTCATTATTCATTACTGCATTATTTGCATTAGTAGCAATCGCACTCCAAGCACAACAACCCTTTGTACACCGCACGACTTCTTCCAATATTAGAGGACACATGACCACACTCGACAAGGCTTCCGTCAATGGTCAATCCAATGCTTTATTGTTTATTACCCAACGCTATGGAAAGTACAATAACCATCAGGTGGGCGTGTATTATGAAGGTGGCAAATGGTTAATTTACAACGAAGATAAAGCTGCCATGCCCGACAATACGCTCTTCAATATCATGGCGGTACAGGCATCTGACCGCGCATTTATGCACAAAGCCACTACAGAAAATATCGACAAAAACTGGACAGTCATCAATCACCCAAAATGTAACAACAATCCTAATGCAGTGATTTTGGTCACTCAAAATTGGAAAGGCACTTACAATCCGAAAGCTATTGGCGTATGGTACACCGGCAGCCGATGGGCTATTTACAATCAAGATAAATCGGCGATGCCTACAGGTACGAACTTCAACGTAATGGTACTCGAAGAAGGAAGCGCACTCAATGGCGCAACCGTTTTTATCTCTAAAGCAACATCAGCAACTAAGACCAATTCGCTCGGCAAATACATCTCCTCTACGGGCGTCAGCAATATCAACGCAACGCTCTTTGTCACTCAAAATTGGAAAAACAACGGACCTTATAACGCACACGTAGAAGCTGTTTGGTACGATGGCAAGGCATGGACAGTCTATAATCAGGACAAGCAAACTATTCCGGATAATGCCAAATTTAATGTCGTTTCATTTGGTGGAAAACCCTCAAATATACCAACGCCAACACCAACGCCTACTACCAGACCACTTAACACAGTGTACTCTGCTGATGGTATTGCTGTCATGCAATTCAAATATAAAAAAGCAGGTCAGACTTACAACACCGAATGTTCAGTACCCGACCTAGCGGATGACATCGATATCACGACGACTACCGAGAAATACTTGGAACATTTTGCACCTGCCTGTCATCAGCACGACCTCAATTACCGCGCTCCATGGAGAACGGCAGGTTTCTCAGGCTATAGCGGCAAAAGAATCGCTGACGAGAAGTTCCGTAAGGATATGTTCAAGATTTGCGATGACATTAATGATAATTTTCTCGAAAAAGGTTACTGCGAAATCGTAGCTGGTGTATGGTACGAAGCCGTCAAAAACCACGGCGATGATGCCTTCGATAGTGGACAAGATACAGCAAATGAGGACTGTGACGCATCAAGTGTTAAGACACTCAATAGACCAAAAGTTAAGTGTAAAGTAACCATTGACGCCTGCCACAGTGACTTGGACGATACTGATACCGGGAATCGAATTACTGTTAATTTCTGGTCAGGTAGCCAACACATCAGCGGCAAATATGTTGATGGGCTTTCTAACTGTTGGGGTGATGACACTGCGTTTGCAGTCACTACTGACTTAGATGTTACGCACATTACCATTACAACAAATGGAGGCGATGCCTTATTTATAGACGAACTTAGAATGTATAAAGATGGAGATTTAATAAAGCACGAAGGAAGAGACGATGGAAATGGCTGGTGCTTAAGCACAGATGCCAACGACGCAAATGGAGACTGGAATGGGAAACTCGCAGGCAATACCTGTCGAAAGGAAGTTAGATTCAACTATTAAGCCCCTCACTGTTCAACCAAAATTTGACTTGAAATTCATCGTAATTTCACAAAATGACGGAGTAGTACTTGTACTGCTCCGTTTTTTATTTCCTATTTTTATGCCGTGAAAAAAATCCTCCTGCGTATCGCGCGCTTCGCGCTCCTGCTTTCGTCGGTTTTGTGGTCAATGAGTGCCGCAATGCCTTATTATTGGGGCAATCCGGGCTATGCAGTCAAGATGGAATTTTTGGGTGAGCAACGCGATTCGTTTAATGTCTTTTTCTTTGGGTCGAGTCGTATTTATCGGCAGGCGATGCCCTCCGTTTTTGATGCTCAAACGC
>CALCMV010000031.1 GCA_937967535.1 uncultured Saprospiraceae bacterium | reverse complement strand
ATACATCATACGTAGCAATCTGTTTTTGAATAGGTTGTTGCGATAATTTTGCTAATGCTTTTTCCCAATCCTGATAATCTCCGTCGCTTTCTATTTTTTCCCATTCACCAATATCGTTTACAAAAATGAGTGTGGGAAATTCTTGTACATCCCATTTTTCCTTGTCTTTAAGGTCACTTTGAAATTTGTTGCGAATTTTTGGAGAGTAGAAATCCCGCATAAACCATTTTATATCCAATCCGGCAATTTTAGCGGCATGTTTGATAATATATTCTTGTGAAATATCCTTCTTCTTGAGAAAAAGCATTTCCCGGAGGGTACGCAAAAAAGTGAGGGCTTTGGTGACACCTTGTTTTTGGGCGGCATAATAGGCAAGCGAAGGCGGATAGGAAGATGCTATCGGTTGTTCGAGCCAGATATCGCCATCCATATTCATACCGGAGGCTTCCGAACTCGTGTCCCAAAGGTTTTTTAATGCTTCTGGTTTGAATACGCTCTGCGTCTTGCGCTGAAACGCCTCTATTGATTCCAACAGCCCACCCATACGGTGTTCTAGGTCAATATGCTCACGATATTCTACAGCTAATTTACGGATATAAGGCTCCTTTATCCAACATGTAGAACATATCGGATCACCATAATAAATGACCTTTAATTTCTTACGGTCTCGAACTAAAGGGTATGAAGATGCGGTCATAGTCAATCAACAATTAACATAATTAATACCCTTCTAAATAATTTAACATTAATTATTTAAAACAGTATAATTTTGGTAAAACCTGATTTAATTTAAATTATAAATAATTGACTATTAGTATTTTATAATGTATTTATTTTTTTATAAAAAAAATAAATACATTACTTCAAATTAAAAATAAATTTAATTTGAATCAGGTAGTAAACAATAAAATTAGTGGGAATAGATTGTTGATTGTTGTTTGGATGAAGTATAATTTGGTAGATTTATACTGTTTGTTTTACGAAAAAGATAAGCTAAGGTTACAATTCCGGGATTCTTTTTTGAAAAAATATGCAATGCGCCGACTGCCTATTGACTAGGACTTAATCAATTTGCGGTGAAATAAGCCTCGTCGCATCCTGAATACACTTTTCCCTTTCTGAATATCAGGAGTGCCAAGTATTTCTCCGCAACTCCCGCAAGCTAAATTTGGCGCATCGCTAAAATTTTCTAACTGCTTGACCAAAGATTCAGGCTCCATAATCCGGTGAAAATATAGACGCAGGATGCCTTTGCCGCTACCGTATTTGTGGTAGGTGAGCAGGTAAGTTTGGCATTTGCCACAGGAGATGTGGTATGTTTTGTATTTTTTTGACATAGTAAGGCTGTCAGTCTGACGGCTATATTTGAACTTGCGCTTGGTACTTGAACTTAACCCAACTTCGTTTTCACATCCAAAGCATCCCGAAAACCATTGCCCACCAAATTAAACGCCAAGACCATTAGCATAATTGCCAATCCGGGAACGATAGCGGGAAATGGATTATTACTTTTCAAAAGGAAACTATAATTTTCGGCAAGCATTGTTCCCCAAGACGGCGTAGGCGGTTGAATACCAAAGCCCAAATAGCTCAATCCTGCTTCAATCAAAATCGCAATAGCAAAATTGGCGGCAGCCACCACCATCACAGGTCCGAGAATATTGGGTAAAATATGCCGTCGAATAATCCGTCCATCGCTAAATCCAAGACTATTCGCCGCTTCCACAAATTGAATTTCGCGCAAAGCCATCACCTGCCCGCGCACGATACGCGCTACATCCACCCACATCGTGAGTCCTACGGCGACAAAGATTTGCCAAAATCCGCGCCCTAATGCCAATACCAATGCAAAGACCAACAATAGAGTCGGAATCGACCACATCGTATTGATAATCAGCATAATAAAGTCATCAACCCGACCACCGAAATACCCTGCAATCGCTCCCATAGTAATCCCAATTGTGAGTGAAATCAGTACCGCAAGCAGACCTACTGCCAGCGAAACCCGTATGCCAATCAGCAAGCGACTCAACAAGCAACGCCCCAAACCGTCCGTACCAAAATGATAGGTGTGCATGTAGATGTGCGCGTCTTCGATTTGAGATTTTAATTCAGTTGCAGAAACTGTATTTTGTTGATTGTCAATGGTTTGGAAAATAGCAGCACCTTTAGTCGTGATGACTTCGGGATGGGTCACAGAAAGCGGATAAACCACATCGGCGAGGCCAAATACGCTTGTATTTTCCAGCGTTTCATCCTCAGAATACACCTCTACATAAATATGGCTTTCATCTATGTTGTAATCACTCATCGGGATGAGTTTGTAAGGGTTTTCTGTGCCATACAGCATTTTTCCGAAAAAATTGCGCTGTGGCACTTCCCGGTTCTTACGAACTTTGAGCATTGGCACAGAGAAGCCGGGCGGTTTGAGGTTAATTTCGTTCACTTGGTCATTGGCATTGGGCGTTGAGTCGGGCGTAATTGCATAACCCAAAATTGCTATAATGACCGCCAAAACAATCAATACCATACCGAGTATCGCCGGTTTATTTTTCAATAATCGACGAAGGGCTTTTTGGGTGGGAGAGGTGGTATGTGTATTGTTTGTTGACACTTAATAAATATTTATATTTTTCGTTGGACAAAATTAAGAAAAAGCGAATGATCTGCCTTAACTTTAACATTATTTTACCGAATCAATATCCTATGAAATTGAATGAATCATTGGAAGACATCAAGAATTGGCAGGAGTTTGAGAACTTAGTCAGGCATTATTTTGAAGACATTTACATCATGTCCTCAAATGGTGTAAAAACTGTTATTGTACAATCTTCAGGTGAG
>CALCMV010000030.1 GCA_937967535.1 uncultured Saprospiraceae bacterium | reverse complement strand
GATTTTTGATTTTTGATTTTTGATTTTTGATTTTGCTTCGCAAAATTCTACACAATAATTCGCATAGCAAATCAATCAAAAATCAAAAATCGCTCAATCAAAAATCGCTAAGGCGTTTTCCGTTGTAATTTCCGCGACTTCTTCTAGTGAAATACCTTTGACATCGGCGAGTCTTTCTGCTACAATTCGGATGTAGGCACTCTCATTGCGCTTGCCGCGATGGGGTACGGGAGAGAGGTAAGGTGCATCGGTTTCTAAGACCAAATATTCAAGTGGCACATCTTTGATGACCGCACCGAGATTGGCTTTTTTGTAGGTCAATACACCGCCCAAACCCATATAAAATTCCAAATCCATGATGGCTTGTGCCTGTTCTAATGTACCGCCAAAGCAGTGAAAAATTCCCTGCAAATGTTCGTCCTTTTCCTGCCGTACAAGCTCAATCAAAATATCCAAGGATTCGCGTGCATGTATCACGATGGGTACGCGCAATTCTTTTGCCCAATTCAACTGCGTGATGAAGGCTTTTTTTTGTTCTTCCAAAAAGGTTTTGTCCCAATACAAATCAATCCCGATTTCCCCAACGGCACAAAAAGAACGCTTGCCCAGCCAGTCCTCCGCCGCAGCGAGTTCTTCCTTATAATTCGCCTTGATAGAGCAGGGATGTATGCCCATCATAGCAAAACATTGGTCGGGATGTGCTGCCTCCAATTCAAGCATTGCATTGATAGAACCTTTATCAATATTCGGCAAATAAAATCGTGTAATTCCCTGTTTGTTAGCGCGTTGAAGCATCGCATCGCGGTCTTCGTTAAATTGCTTCGCGTATAAATGCGCGTGTGTATCTGTTAGCATTAATTAATTTTGAATTTTGAATTTTGAATGAATGAATTGTACTAGATTGAAATGTATTCAAAATTAATTCATACTCTACATGAGAAAAATTATTTCTGATAATGTAATACTTGTTTTTGCCACGAATGCACTAATTTTTTTACGAATTTATTGATAATTCCCTTGAAATAATTAGTGCATTAGTGGCTTACATTATGATTTTAAAATTTTCTCATGTAGAGTAATTAATTCATTCAAAATTCAAAATTAATTCTCTCAAATAAGGTGCAAAGATAATAATACCAACGATAGCCGCACCTATCGCTGCCAATAATACAGCAGCAGCAGCAGCATCTTTGGTTTTGCCGGCTAATTGATGGTATTCGGGCGAAACGAGGTCGGTGAGATATTCGATGGCAGTATTGGCGGCTTCGGCAGCGAAAACCAGCGCAATACAGAGGATAAGTATACACCATTCGAGGCGCGTAATTCCGAAGAATAAACCTGCAATGACAACACAACAACTAGCAAAAAGGTGGATTCGCGCATTGGGGGTATGACGCAGCAGGTCGGCGATGCCTCTAAAAGCATAGCGAAAACTATTTAACCGAGCCTTTAGCATAACCGGGTTTGTACTGAAATTCGCCCATCACTCCAATGTAATCGCCGCCTGAATCTGAAAGCGGTTCAAAATCAACACATTCGAGTTGGCGGGAGTGAAGAATATGGTCGGTAGGAACTTGTAGTAATTGAGTATTGGGGGTGATGAGGGTCGGGCTAAAATCGCGTCGTCCGTTGCAGAGTCCGGTTAGAGTGCGGAAAGATTTGAGTTCGTAAGACCAAGGGACGACATTGTATGCACCAAGCGTAAGTACAGGTGCGCCCGGCTTTTTCACAATATCGGCAATATACATCAGATGTCGGCGGATTTTGTCGTAAGCGCGAGTATTGACAGGAGGTTCGGTATTGGCATAAACGAAAAATATGTCTTCGCGCTTGTCGTCAATTTGTATGGTGCCAAAAATATTGGGCGTATCTTCAAAATGAAAGGTATCAATTTGTGTCAAGGGATATTTGGAGTAGATTGCCAAGCCGCGAAAATCCAAACGCACGATGGATTCCGAATAAGGATATTTTTCTTTCAAACTTTGCTTCAAATACCCATCCCAATCAAAAGTCAATTCCTGAATAGCGACAATATCGGCATCCGTCTCCAAGATGGTTTGTAGGGTATTGGGCGGTGCCTGACCGCTAGAACCTACATTGAAATGGGCTACTTTGAAGTAAGGTTCGCCATTGAGTTTTGGATAAAAAGCCGCTTGTTCGGTATCGTGAAAGGAGGCTTTGAGGAAAATGCACATCAAAGCACAAGCCGTAAAACTAACGAACATCAGGTTGGTAGAACGCAAGAAAAGAAACAGAAAACCTAACATCAGGCACAAAAACATAAACTGCACCGCAAATCGCGCCCCGATTCGGAAAAGGAAGACATCCGGCGTATATACGCTAAACACTGTCCCTAAAACGAGTAGCAGACCGACGACAAGTTGGTACAAACCGATGTTCTTGATTCGCTCGAGCATTTTTTATTTTGATACGTGTATTGGTTGGTTTCGTTGAGACGTGTTTATATGAGATAAGTTACTTCTATGAAATTGCACATAAATAAATTCCAAATACCAAAACTGTACGATTTTAATATTTCGATTTTCGCCAATTTAATGTTTTGCCGCTTCCTTACATTTCGATACAAGTTCCGCCGAGTGCTTCGTATACTTCCACTTGGTTGTCATAATCGGCGCGTGTATCAAACTGTTCAATACAAATCAGCGTATCAAGCATTTGCATGCCCGACCCGGTTACTCCGGTACATTCTGTGCAGCTATCTGTCACGCAGGAAGCCAAACTCATCATTAGTACAAGGGCAAATACTCCTCCTGCTTTCAATAAAATTTTCATTGTTATAATCTGATTAGACTAAATTCTGAGCTATAATACAAGGCAAAAATAAGCTGTTTGGGAATGTAATGCAAGCTGAAATTTATTGATGCCTCATCTCCATACAATTTTTTTTTCAGAACAAAGCCTCTTTAATGTTTAAAATCGTGGTCGAAAATTAGGCATTTTTTACAAATCTTACACTAGGGATAGCCAAAAAACATTATTTCAAGGGCAAATTTAGCCCTTGTCCTGCCTGTTTTCATCTAAATTTAATTTTGACGGTCATTGGAGGCGTTCAATTCCTATAAAAGTCCTTAACTTCGCAGTTTGCCATGTGTAGTTCTTCTCTTATACTGTTTGGTATGGTTTTTTGTTACATCGCCATATTTTCAGGTCATAATAAAAGCTAATGAAATAATTATTTTTGAAAGAAGTAATTATCATTTATAAAATAAAAAAATACCTTAGCAATCGAAGCAAATAGTGCGTTTGGGCTAATCGTCTAAGTTTGCATAATATTGATAATCAATAATTTAAAACCCCGTATAGCTATCGGGATGCAATTCCATTGATTGTCAAAAACGATGCACTATCAACTGATAGCCTGCATTTGCAAGTACCGTGGCATCTATAAATAAACTTTAATATTTTTTTAAAAAAATATGAATAACAAGCTGTAATGAGGACTTTAGTCGTCAGATAATTCGGAACTTTGCAAGGGCTAAAATCGTCGGTACAAACTTGAATCAAGGAATTAGGACATTCTTATTTCAGATTAATAGATCACATGAAATATCTTTCAACACTCTTATCCATCTTATTCTGTCTGCTTTTTGCGGAAAATAATTTTGCAAAAACAGACCAATATCGCTGCATCTGGAATCTAGACCCTGCCACTAGGATGACGGTGGGCTGGAATCAGATTTCCGGCACCAATCCTGTGATTTATTACGATACGCAAGATTATGGTAGTGATTGGCAATCTTACACTAATAGTCAAGGGGCTGACCGCACAGTGAAGTCAAAAGGCATGAATAATCACTTTGCCCGATTGAGTAATTTGAGGTCGAGTACGACCTATTATTTTGTGATTAAAGACAGCGAAGGAGTCAGCCGACGAATGTTTTTTACGACTGCACCGGACAATCCGTATGAACGGGTGTCTATCATAGCAGGTGGCGATTCGCGCAATAATCGGGATTCGCGGCGCAATGCCAATTTACTGGTTTCCAAACTCCGTCCGAGTTGTGTGATGTTTGCAGGAGATATGACGGCGAGTGATAATGCAACGCAGTGGCCTCAATGGTTTAATGATTGGCAATTGACGATTTCGGAAGATGGGCGAATCACGCCCATCATAGCAGCACGCGGTAATCACGAATATTCTAACGAAACATTGGTCAATCTCTTTGATGCGCCCAACCCGCAAGTACATTATGCGACGACAATTGGCGGGAATTTGTTGCGAATTTATACGCTCAATTCGATGATAGCTGCCGGAGGAAATCAAGCCGCATGGCTGGAATCCGAATTGCGCCAAACTACGGATATTACTTGGCAGATGGCGCATTATCACCATCCCATTCGTCCGCATACAAGTCGCAAATCAGAAAAAAATAAACAGCGTACCGCATGGGCAACGCTTTTTTATGAATACGGAGTAGATTTGGTGGTCGAATGTGATGCTCATACGGTAAAAACGACTTGGCCCATTCGCCCTTCGACCGAAAAAGGCAGTGACGAAGGTTTTATACGGGATGATGTAAATGGTACGGTCTATGTCGGAGAAGGCTGCTGGGGTGCGCCCCTTCGCGCCAATGACGATACCAAGACATGGACGCGCAATAGTGGCAGATTCAATCAATTTAAATGGATATTCGTAGATATTAATGGGGTAGAAGTACGCACTGTGAAGACGGACAATGCAAGTAGTGTGGGTTCAGTGTATGCAGAGGATGTTTTTACGCCACCAAGCAATCTGGATATCTGGACACCCAGCAATGGCGGTGTGATTTATATCGCCCCAACGAGTACAGCGATGGAGTGGGACAATCCCGAACCGCCACCTCCACCAAAAGTTGAAAAACCGAAACCGGAACCAAAGCCCCTTGCCACGCCCAAACCTGTGAAAGAACCAACAGAGACGGTATCTACTGCCAATACTTCACCACCTATTATCCAAAATCTGCCACCTACTATCCAAAATCCGCCGCCTGCTGTCCAAAACCCGCCACCAGTTGTAAACAGTCAGCCCTCTATTCCAATAACATCGCCCGACGAAACTGTGACGGTGATTCGGTCTTATCCGCCAACGGTTAAGAAAACGCCGCCACCGCCACCACCGCCACCGCCGCTTTATATCAATTCCTTGCAGAATTTTACGACGCAGGTAAAGGGCGAAGTCGTGCATCTTATGGTGCAGGTAAAAAATGAAACGGAACAGATGTTTATCGAACTCCAACGCTCGCTCGACGGGGTGAATTTCTATCAGTTAGAGGTCAAACCGACCGCCGAACCTTCCGCAGAAGAAAAGAATTATAATTTTACGGATAAAAACGCCTTATTTCTCAATACGGCAAAGGTCTATTATCGGGTCAAGTATGGTTCTAATAATACAACTTCCGACTTCTCTGCTGTGCGCTCGGTGCAGATGACCCCTTGGTCAGATTATTACGAATTGCAATTGAACCCCGAATCGAATTTGCTGCGTATTCATTATGCTTTGCAGGAAAAAGGCAGTGTATCGCTCTATATTTATAATTCGCTGGGAAAAGCAGAAATCGAACAAAATTTTAAGGACCAACAACCCGGCGATTACAGCCGTTTGGTGGATTTGCGGGGCTTGACTTCAGGAACTTATCTCTTACAATTGAGTAGCGGTGATGAACGGGTGATTCGACGGATAGTGATTCCGTAATTTTACGTAAGTTACTAACATTTTGGACATCAACCTATTCTATGGTACAGCAATTTTGAACCACAAACTATCAACTATACTTCATTAAGAGCATGTTTAAAATTTTTCAAACTGATAATCAATAGTTTGTGGTTTTGACGAGGCATCAAAGAAGGAGTTTATCGGGATAAGTGACTGATTTGATGTGAAGTCAAGTTCACAAAATATTGGTTATCAGGCAGAAAAATTTTAAACATGCTCTTAATCTTGCATCATCGGTGGCGACTGCACTGTTCATAAGTATCTCATTAGCTTGTTCTATCAAATCATTGCCTAGTTGTGACATATCAGGCTCTTTGTTGTTTGCTTCGTCTGTGTATAAAATAAGAACGCTGACATCGCAGTTAGTATTCATATTTGCAGGTGCCAGAATATTCGATTCAGCATTTTTTGCTGCTGATATGTTTATATCATTTGGTTCAATTAAATTATTCCCACATATAGCAGATTCATCTTCAATTATTTCTAGGAAAGTCCATAATCCACCGGACATGTCAACAAGTCTGTAAAAAGCATCATCTATTTCGATGTGCCCGAATATTTTACCACCCATTGAACGGATACTCATACTCCCATCTTTTTGATCAATACCTATCAAATCCCCTCCCCATGAATATTCACCCGCTCCAAAATCACGCACATATCTTGCTTTAAAGCTATATCGTGTCTTTTCAATTGGAATTGTTACAGTTAATACCCCATTTTGCTGAATAGAAGGTAAGTCACCTACTTTTACGTAAAGAATTTGGGCGGCATAACCTCCCGTTTTTATTTTTTGGAGTCTTTGTGACTGTTCAGTGTTAAGCACAACACTTCTTTCGGGTAAAATCGTGAACAATTCTTGGGAAATCCCGATGTTTACAAGTCCTAAATACAATATGGTTAAGAATAAATGGGGATAATTTTTGATTCTTGAAATCATTTTGATAATTTTAAGTTATGTTAATGTTGTAGCCTGTTTGTTCAGGCTATGATACGCTCCGTGTCGCTTTCCTGTCCGAAAGTTGCACGGTTTTTTTGTTTCTTCTTACGGGTGTGCATAGCACATATGTATGTAGCTATGCCCTTTTCTTTTCATAGGCAATGTTATTTTAAAATTTGATGAATAAAATAGTGAAAGTAAGGTGTCAGGTAAAAAACACCTTTTCGATAAAGAAATACATCGAATACGAATTGTAATTTTTTTTAATTTGAACAGGGGGGGGTAATGGCTTTCATGGCTACAATCATTTTGTGGTAAAATTTAATATGGTTAATGTTCGTTACCTTGGTTTAAACGCTAAGGTAGGATACAAGATTGTAAAAAACAAATACATTAACACATGTTTTTCATAAGTATGTAAATAAATAATCATGTTTTTTTTACAAAAAATGACTTTACACAAATATCATCAAAGACCTCAATTTCATCACCGCCTAGGCTTATACCGCGACCCTGTCAAAATCTTCTGTGCGTCTCTATCCCGAATCAAATCTCTTAGGGTTTTCTCCGGGAATTGTTCCATATACTGTTTTACGATTTTATAGCCGATATAAGTACCTGTATTGCCCGGCGATTGGGGGGGCATACCCGGCGACGCGGGGGCAGGATTGATGTACTTGGCGATGTCGCGCATTTTAGCGGAGTACAGAAAATCTTTTGAGATAAACACTTCCCACATTTGCACCTCATTATTCGGATTATTGAGCCATTCCATTTGTCGGGCAGTATGTTCAAAGATAGTGCTATCGGCAGCGTAAGGCAGCAATTGCGACATAATATAACGTTTTTTCCCATTGTGAACCATCAAATCCAACAATCGCTGTCCGGGCGGCGGACCGACCAAATCTTCGACCAAAGCCGCCATTGTTTTTGCCACCAAATGGTCTTTATTATAAGTACGAATAAGGTAAGAGGAAAAATTACTATTGCCCGGATTATAGCCTTGATACGGATAATCCGACCCCAAAAACATATCCAAGCCAACGGCGAGTTGGTCATCGCCATAAATGAAATTTGCCAGCGTGTATTCCGATACAAAAGTGGTGACATCCGGTATCGCATTTTCCGGGAAATAATACTTATAAAATTTAAATGCCTGTTCAAATTCCGAACTCATTTCATCAAAATTGTCATACACAATCCGGCAAGTATCATACAAACGACGCGGGGCTTGGTGTTTCAGCATCCCCGCCATATACGCATCTGCGCCTTTGGGTGCATAACGCGGGTCGTCTGCACCTATAATTCGTATGAAAATCGGGAAAAAATCCGGGTATTTTTCCGATAACGTCTGCAATTCCGATGTCACATTATTCGTATCAATACTAAAAAAATCTCGTTCAAAATGCCGCACATTTACCTCCACGTCTACATGAGAAACATCAGGAATATTTTTACCTTTGCGGCAAGCAGAAAACAAGATAATATTTACAATTATCAGAAAAAATAAGGTTTGAGTACGGTTTTTGTAAAACATGATTTTATTTATGTAACATGGACATTTTTGTCCACATTCAAAGATGATACGGACAGAAATGTCCGTGTTACGATTATACAAAACATTCAAAGGATGAAAAAAATTGTCTTAATCGCCATACTAATGATGGGGATTTTAACTAGTTATGGTCAAGACATCAAGCTTGGCTTTCAGTTCAGCCCCACTATTTCGTGGATGACGACAAATAATAATCAAATCGTCAACAGCGGCTCCAATGCCGGCTTCAAATTCGGACTCATTGCCGAGAATTATTTTCAAGAAAACTACGCCATTACCTCCGGTATCAATCTTCTTATCAATCAAGGCGGTACGCTAAACCACGGCATTGGCGGTAATTTTTTTCCCACCTCAGAGTTGAGCGATACCATTTACAATAATATCGAAGCCAACGAAAACATCACCCGTAAATTTCAGATGGTAGAAATTCCTTTGGGTATCAAATTGAGAACCAATCAATTCGGCTATCTGCGTTACTACGGCGAAATCCCCGTACTGCTACATGTCAGAACACAGGCACGCGCCGATTTTCTCGATACCAGCAGAGAAAATATCACGCCGGATTCAGGGATAGTCAATTTATCATGGGGTATCGGTGGGGGTGCCGAATACGCTATTGCCGACGATACAGCCATTGTCGGGGGTATCTATTTTCACAATGGCTTGCTAGATATGACCGCCAATAGAAGAACGCAACTTAGGGACGAAGCCACAGGCACACTAACTGACGAATTGGAAGATTCCAAAGCCATCATCAGTGCATTGACCTTCCGACTTGGCATTATGTTTTAATTTTGATGGGTTGACGAGTTGTTGAATTGTCGAGTTGATGAGTTGTTGAATTGTCGAGTTGTGGAGTTATTGAGTTGTCGAGTTGACGAAAATCAATTCAACAACTCAACAACTCAACAACTCATCAACCCATCAACTCAACAACCCATCAACTCATCAACTCAACAACTCAACTCATCTCTTTTGAAAATTTCCATAGCACAACTCAACTACCACATTGGCAATTTCGAGGGCAATGTAGCCAAAATGCTCGAAGCCATTGAGCAAGCCAAAGCCGGGAAATCGGACATCATCGTATTCGGCGAACTCGCTACTTGTGGCTATCCGCCACGCGATTTTCTCGAATTTAGTGATTTCATTCGGCGAGCCGAAGAAGCCGTCAAAAAATTGGCGAAGGCAGCCAAAGGTATCGCCGTAGTTGTGGGTTCGCCCACTGTCAATCCGGTGATTGATGGCAAAGATTTGTATAATTCCGCCTACTTTTTGGCAGATGGAAAAATACAACACATACACCACAAAACCCTTTTGCCAACTTACGATATTTTTGACGAATATCGTTATTTTGAACCTGCAAATGAATTTTTTGTCGTCCATTATAAAGGCAAAAAAATCGCGCTCACCGTCTGCGAGGATATTTGGAATGTGGGCAATGAAAATCCCATGTACACCGTCTGCCCGATAGATGAAATGATGCCGCAAGACCCCGATTTTGTTATCAATTTGTCGGCTTCGCCCTTTAGTTACGACCATGCGGAGAGCAGGATTCACGTCCTGAAAGCAAATGTGGCGCGTTATGCTTTGCCCATGTTTTATGTCAATCATTGTGGCGCACAAACGGAGGTGATTTTTGACGGCGGCTCACTTGTAATGTCGCCCGACGGAGAGGTGTATGATGAATTGCCTTACTTCAGAGAAATGGTCAAAACCTACGATTTGGATGCCGTCATTCGCGGTGAACGCGACGATAGCCACACCATTCAAGCCAAAGAAAAAATCGCACTCATACACGATGCGCTTATTACGGGTTTGCGCGATTATTTTGGCAAATTAGGATTGAAAAAAGCGATATTCGGACTGTCGGGCGGGATAGATTCGGCAGTGACGGCGGTATTGGCTCAACGCGCACTTGGTGCAGAAAATGTGCGCTGCTTGCTCATGCCTTCTCAATTTTCTTCCGACCATTCGATTAATGATGCACGTCAATTGGCTCAAAATCTGAATATTCAATACGATATTATTTACATTGAGGATATTTATGAGCAATTTATGACGACCCTCCAACCGCATTTTGCAGGTACACAATTCAATATTACCGAAGAAAATATACAGGCACGTACACGCGGTTTGTTGCTCATGGCAATGTCGAATAAATTTGGCAATATTCTCTTGAATACTTCCAATAAAAGTGAAGCGGCGGTGGGTTATGGTACGCTCTACGGTGATATGTGTGGTGGCTTGTCGGTCATCGGCGATTTGTACAAAATGGAGGTCTATGCGCTCGCTGAATATATGAATAAAGACGGCGAAGTCATCCCTCAAAATACCATCACCAAACCTCCTTCGGCAGAGCTACGTCCCGACCAAAAAGACTCCGATAGCCTCCCACCCTACGAGCAGCTCGATGAGGTACTTTTCCAATACATTGAAAAACAGCAAGGTCCGAAAGAAATCATCGCTATGGGCTTCGACGAAGCACTCGTCAAGCGTGTATTGCGATTGGTCAATATTAGTGAATTTAAACGCTATCAGACCGCACCAATGTTGCGCGTATCCAATAAAGCATTTGGCATGGGAAGGCGGATGCCAATAGTCGGTAAGTATTTGAATTAATGATTAATGTATAACGATTAATGGTTAACGGTTAATGATTAATGTCTAGGTTTTCGCGTAGCGAAAACTAATTGGTATTAATCATTAACCGTTAATCGTTAACCATTAATCATTAAAAATCATTGATTCTCTATCTCTTTAATCGAATTAGACATTTCGATAAAAATATCCATTTCTTTTTTTGCGTAAGCCGAAGGGTCAGTTGCTTTGAGCGAAGCGAGTGCTTTGCGTTTCTTGACAGCGGCAACGGCTATGGTGTGAATTTTCTCTTTCTGCTCGGCTGTGTAGCTTGTGCCTTGCGTGAGCATATCTACCAATTTTTGTGCTTCTTGTTCCGGTGTATCCGGTGCTTTCTGTACTTTGGCGGGTGCTTGCTGCGCTTCTGCTGCTGCTGCAACATCTTCTTGTGCATATGCTCCCAATCCGAATAACATCACACAAAGGCTGAATAACAATTTTCTCATGTTTGATTTTTTTATTAAAATGATTGTTGAATTGTGTGATTGTAAGATTGTTTGATTGTTAAATTGTTTGAATTTATGATTGTCATTTAACAAGCAAATAAGTGAAGACGAAATAATAACTTGAACAACTTATTTTTTCTCCTTACTAATCATACAATGATAGAATCTCTCAATCATACACACACCATCAGGCTATTTCAAATTTATTGCCAATTTATTGTTTTTCAATGGATTGCATTTTTCTGTATTGCATACTTTTTTGAATAATAGCCTTGTATCGCGTTTTTTGCTCCGGTTTGAGGATGCGTAATATTTTCGCATTGGTATCTTCAAAAAGTGCGGCATGTTTGCGCGGTATGATTTCCGCTTGGGCGTATTTGCCGATTTCGTCCATTTTCAAAGCAGCATCAAGATTGATTTGGTATATGGCTTCGCTTTGTGTTTTAGACACATCAAGTGCCTTGGCGATTTGATTCGTAACGGCTTCGGCACGCTGCGCGGGGCTGCGCTCGGCATTGCTAGTTGTAATGGAAATATTGTTGATAGCTGTTTGACGTGCAGTATTATTTTGAGCAAATAAGCCCACCACAAATAAAGTCGCCAAAAGACTAAATAGTATTTTTTTCATTTTATTTTTTTTAATATATCCTTTGTTTAGAAAAGAAAGAACACAAAATCCGCCGTTAATATCGTTAAAATCATTTAGATGCCCAATTTTATAAAAGAAAAAATGGTTCTTCTCAAATTTAGCAATGTAAGAGCATGTTTAAAAAATAAAAAGCCCCGCTTTCAGGAAGAAAGCGGGGCTTAAAACTATGCTTATAAAATATTTGAACCAGGGAGGGTATTTAGCTTCAAACCTAAGCTCAAATTCAAAAAACACACAAAAACATTGAGCTTAGGTCGAAGGATGTCTTTTATCTATTTACTGCACCCGTAGGGTTGGTAGCTGCGGCATTATTGTCCATATCATAAGAAGTATGGTCTATTGCCGGATCAGGAGCAACTACGAAAAGTGGTTTGAGCACAAAAGGTGCAGGGCTGTTGTCCGGTTGTGGCTCTACAGAAATAACTATTGGTGCGCCGGATAAATCCGTTGGGAAAGTCAATCCCGCAGGCGCGTTGGTCAAAAAGTCTTCACCCGGGAAAGGAGGTCCACCTGCCGTTCCGCTATAAACTGCTGCGGCATCTGCACCTTCGGTTGTTGTAAATATTCCGGTAGAAACAGGTGTGCCGTCAATGACCGCCCAACCTTCGTATGCCCAACCGTCAGGTAATGTCGGCAAAGACAAACCCGGACCGGGACCTTGTGCAGGGTCAAGCCACCATACACCACTGTTTTCGTTGGTATCAGAACCACCGTCTGTTGGTGTTGCTAGGATATAACTTCCTGTTGCAGAGCTAAAATCCGTACCGATTGCTGCGCTGTGGTCAACGGTCAAATTGGCATCATCGCCACTAAAATCACCTGCAAGTATATGTACACTACTTGGGCTTGGGTCGTTGTCGGGGTTAGGCTCTATTGTCAATACGTATGTTGTTGCACTTTCCAAATCTTCAGTATCCAACTCAAATGCAGTTTCGGATAAAGTGCCATTTGCATCTACGCTAAAAATTCCCGCAGAAACGGGCGAACCATCTACTATCAACCATCCTTCGTAAACGAAATCTGGTCCTAAATCTTCTAATCCACTGATATTCAAATCTAGTGTTTGTGTGCTTGTTTCATCGTCTCTATTGCATGCGGTTGCTATAAATAAAGTGGCAAATGCCAGCAAAAAAAATGCTTTTTTCGTCATTATATTAACTTTTCCATGTTTTGACATAGTGAGACAAAAATACTTTTGCTTTTTGTCTAACTACTTACTGAAATGCCTACTACTTTTTAAGTCTTTGTTCGGCTTTTTTAGACTGTGTGTTGAAAAGCGGAATATGGTATTGGTATTAGAGCATGTTTAAATTTTTTCAAACTGATAATCAATAGCTTATGGTTTTGACGAGGCATCAAAGAGGGAATTTATCGGGATAAGTGACCGATTTGATGTGAAGTCAAGTTCATAAGATATTGATTGTCAGGCAGAAAAAATTTAAACATGCTCTTAACAAAAATACACGCTTCTTTTTAGGATGTAGTAGCATCAAAACAAGTGCCAAGATGCCAATTTTGAAATATCATTCAATGCTAATGATTAAATCTTGACAAAAGCTTGTTTTTATTTTTTAATTGTGTCTATTGTGTCGCACAATAGACTATTTAATATTTTATTTATTTTTGAGTAAATTTAATCTGTTGTAGTAAAATAACTGGACTTTGGACATTAGGTAACTGGGAAATTAGGAAATTAGACTAACGAAGACAGGGGAACGAAAAGTCGTTTTAGTAATCTATAATGTGTTGATTCTTAGGTTTTCAGGAAAGCTACTCGACGGACATTTCAAAAATCTATCAATACCCCACAAGTTTTATTTCGTAATCCCGAAGGGATTGAATATGAATAACCCCAAATTTTGATTCGGGGTTATTCAA
>CALCMV010000029.1 GCA_937967535.1 uncultured Saprospiraceae bacterium | reverse complement strand
AATAACACTAAAATTAAGCAAATAGAAAACATGTAGAGGGATTTTTAAGTATTAAATAACGTGTTATACACTTTTTCTTAAAGTTTTTTCCGCCAAATCGCATAACCTATTCGAAGATTTAGTGTGGCATGTACAAGGCTTCTTGTGCCAATAAACTCATGCTTGTCGGCAAAGTCGAATGGTTCAGAGTCAAAGGCTTCGGGGTAGAAGGAATAATTAGGTATCCAGTTTTTGACATCAGTATAAAATTTATGACGGCGTGTTCCCCCAATACCGCCGCTAAAATCTATGACGAACCGTCCGGCTTGGTGCTTGATACCTATTTTGAAATGTCCGCCGTTTTTGATTTTGTGAAACCTACCTTCATCAAAGCGGACTACCAAGTTGGAAGATAGAAGGATATTTGTATTAGAGAAAGTATTCTTTAGATGTGAATGGAAGTATTCAAGGCTGATATAGGCTGCTGAACTGTTTGCAGGATAGCGTCCTAATCTTTGTTGTTGGAGTTTACGAAAATTGGGAGTGCGCTTAAAACTGGTCAGAAAAAGTTTGATTTCAGGACGAAATTCGAGATAATAATAGTTGTTATCCCATCGTCTGCGGTCTGTTGTTCTTGTTTGCAAAGCATCGTTTCCGTAACCTATATCAAGACTAAATGCCAAGTCCATTTGTGTATCATATTCCACACCAATGCGCCAACGAGGAGCAAGGTCTAAAGCCGTAAAAGGACTAGTATGCAGATTAATAGATTGTGAAAAAATGGAAGTAGAAAGAAATAGTAAAAAAAGTAAGGGCAACTGTCTCATAAATGGGCAATTTTGCATTTGGTAATAATACAAATTGCCACAAATTTTACACCAAACAGGCATCATTTGGAATTTCCACAGTTATTTAACTTTTACGAGAACCAACTGCTCACTATCTCCCACACGATTCATATCCATCACGATTGTATCGGCGGTAATTTTGGAGAGTAAAACGGATTTTTCGATTTTCTCTGCTTCGGTCGTGAATAGCTTATTGTCGAATCTTAGTCGGAATGTCCCTGTCTCATTATTCCCCTCAAATGCAGCAGTATATGTATTATCATTTTTAAACTCAAAACGAACATTCGACGCATTTCTACCGGAATCTTTGCCTTGTACACTCCAACTCACGCCTTTCCATTTACCAATCAACAAAGGTGTTTTATCCTCTTGTTGGCAGGAAATCAATAATAATATTGAACAGGAAATAAGGAGTAATTTTTTCATAATAAAAATAACGAAAGCTAAAAACTCACACATTCACCCCAATGTCTTCACTAAATTTTGAATGAAAAATGAATTTAAATTCAGTCAAAATTCAAAATTGGCGAACACACATTCACTATTTAATAGCCGGTTGAATATCGCGTACATTCATACGTACAGTTTTCTTACCGCCAAAATTATTTTCTTCCAATACATAACAAGCCACAAAGGGTTTGGTACGAATTTTATCAATATGTTTAGCTTGACCGAAGGCGATACCGTATTTGGTTTCGCTACGCCCCTGACGGACGGCAATACTCAAGTGGTTTTCACCAACTACTTTTGCAAAACCCGTCTCTCTCAATGTTTTAGACATAAAAAGCGGACGCATATTTTGCGGACCAAATGGTGCAAATCGGCACAATCTTTCCCAAAATTCGGGCGTAATATCTTTCAGTCGCAGCAGGGCATTGACCGTTAGGTTTGGACTCAACTGTTCGGGAGTAATCGTCTCTTTGACCACCTCATTCATACGCTCTTTAAACATATCAATCTTGTCGGAAGTAATCGTGACACCTGCGGCGTATTTGTGTCCGCCATAATTATCCAACAAATCAGAACTTTCCTTGATTGCCTCATGGATATTGTAGCCACCTACCGAACGAGCCGAGCCTACATATCTGCCATCGGGTGCTTCGGCAAGCAATAAAGCCGGACGATTAAAACGCTCTACCATACGCGATGCCACGATGCCGAGTACGCCACGATTCCACTCCTGACGTGCCAAAACAAGACACTTGGGTATCTCCGTCTCCATGCGTACCATACGCTCGGCTTGCTCTGCCATGTCGCGTTCAAGTTGTTTGCGTTCGAGATTGTGTTCGCGGAGGGCGGCGGCGATTTCGAGTGCTTTATCTTTGTCGGTTTCTATCAGTAATTCTACAGCTTGTCGTCCTTCTGCAAGTCTGCCCGGTGCATTAATCATCGGACCCAATCCAAAGACGACTTCCGATACACCAAAAGGGCTTTTGCGGCGGCTCGTTTCTATCAATGCTTCGAGGCTGGTACGTGGTTCGGTATTGAGTTTTTCCAAACCAAAGCGAGTCAATATGCGGTTTTCTTCTGTCATTGGTACGATGTCACATGCCGTTGCAACTGCCACATAATCAAGCAGTGGTGTAAGCTCATGAATCGCAATATCGTTTTCTTGTGCATAGCCTTGAATCAATTTGAACGCCACTCCACAACCACACAATTCTTTGTACGGGTACTCACAATCTTCGCGTTTTGGGTCGAGTATAGCATGGGCATCGGGTAGCTCACCTTCCGGCAAATGATGGTCACATATCACAACGTCAATGCCTTTCGATTTCGCTGCTGCCACTGCTTCATTGCCCTTGATGCCACAATCCACTACAAGCATCAAAGTACAAGATTTTTCGGCAGCATATTCCACGCCATTCATCGAAAGCCCGTAGCCTTCTTTATAGCGATTCGGAATATAGAAATCAATATTTTTATTCAGTGGTTGGAAGAAAGTGTGCAACATCGCCACACCACAAGTGCCATCTACATCATAATCGCCGTAGAGTAGAATGTTTTCGCCGTCTTTTATAGCCTTGGTGAGTCGCGCAACGGCTTTGTCCATATCGCTCATCAAGAAAGGGTCGTGCAGTTGGTCTAATCTGGGATTAAAGAAATTTTCTGCTTCTTCTTTGTTCAGGATACCGCGTTGTACCAATAATTTGCAGATAACAGTATCCAGTTTCAGTTCACGCTTGAGCTTGTTGACCGCTTTGTCTTCTACTTCAACGATTGACCATTTTTTGTTCATGATAGTGTGGATTTTTGTAATTTTTAAGTGTTCACAGTTGTTTTGTATTTGACCAGAAATGAATGTGTAAAATTTTGATTGTCATTGAAATAACTGGCTAATACAAGAAATTACATTTTTTGTGTGTGGCGCGAAAAAGGCTGCATATCCGTTAATAAGATTGACGAATTTGAGTTCCCGCACGTCCTCGAAAATAATTGATTTGAAACACAAAGTTAACAAACATTATCAGTATAACATAATATACATCACGTTTTTATGTAGAATTTAAAAAGGAGAATTGAATTAGTATATGTTGAAAAAGTTTCTTATAGCATATTCAAAAATTTTCAGGCAGAAAAAATTTCAACATGCTCTTAGCATTTGGCTGCTTCTTTTGCGCTTATTTTCTGCACTTATTTTAAATATATTTGTCAAATACAAAATAAAAATTAATTGCATACTTTCGATTAATTTCTATTATTATAAATAATTTAAAATGAATTAATTACAAATATTAAAATAATTTTATGTTATTAATTGTTAATTTAACGAGCATATTTCAGTATTAGTAATTTTTAATTAATTGGTAAATTATAATTTAATTAATAAATTGATTATCAGTATTTTATAAAATAAATTATTATTTAGTTAATAATTATATGTCAATATTTGTTTTTTCAAATTCATGTAAATTATTTTATAAAAAAAGAAATTCCCCTTGTATAAATTTATAAAATTTGTATTTTGCCAAACTTTTATTTGGTTTTAAGCCAATTTAAATTTTTAAAGTATCAATGAAAGATTTGTGAACACTTAATTTCAGAGAAATGAGAACGACAAATACTAAGAGCATGTTTAAATTTTTTCTGCCTGATAACCAACATTTTATGAACTTGGCTTCACATCAAATCGGTCATTTATGCCGATAAACTCCCTCTTTGATGTCTCGCCAAAACCATTCCCGATAGCTATCGGGAGTGATTATCAGTTTGAAAAAATTTAAACATGCTCTAATCAATAATTCATTAAGAAATAACACGACTATGAAAATTTATGACACTAAAAACATCCGAAATATTGTGCTGCTTGGACATGCGTCTTCCGGTAAGACTACCCTTGCCGAATGTATGTTATTTGAAGGTGGGGAAGTCAGCAGACGTGGTACAGTGCAAGACCAAAATACTATTTCTGACCACTATTTAATCGAAAAAGAGCGTGGTAATTCAATTTTTGCATCCTTGATGCACTTGGATTGGAGAGGCAATAAGATTAATATTATTGATACGCCGGGATATGATGATTTTGTAGGCGAAGTGGTGTCGGGTTTGAAGGTGGCGGATACAGGCGTGATTGTGTTGAACGCACAACAAGGTGTAGAAGTCGGAACGGAGTTGATTTGGGATTATACCGAAAGATTGCAAACGCCTGTTATTTTTGTGGTGAATCAACTGGACCACGAAAAAGCAAATTATGACCAAACACTCGAACAGGCACGCGCAAGATTTGGCAATAAAGTCGTACCAATGCAATACCCTTTGAGTGTAGGCGAGAATTTTGATACGATAGTGGATGTATTGAAAATGACGGCGTACAAATTTCCCGCAGATGGCGGCAAACCGGAAAAAATTGATATTCCCGCCGGAGAAAAAGCCAAAGCAGAGGAAATGCACCAAGCACTCGTAGAAGCCGTAGCGGAGTATGACGAGGATTTGATGGAGGCATTCTTTGATAAAGGCTCATTGACTGAGGAAGAATTGACGAAGGGCATGAAACTTTCTATGCTCAATCATCAGATTTTTCCATTATTCTGCACATCTGCCTCCAAAAATATGGGTAGCGGACGCATCATGGGCTTCCTGAATGATATTGCACCCGCACCCGGCGATAGAAAAGCTACTTTGTCGGATGGCGAAGAATTGCCTTGTGATTCGAGTGCCGATACGGTGTTGTTTTTCTACAAAACACTTTCCGAACCGCGCTTGGGAGAGGTGTCTTATTTTAAAGTATATTCGGGAACGATCAATTCGGGCGACGAATTTTACAATGAAAGGAGCAGTACATCTGAACGTTTGAGCCAAATCAACGTTATTAATGGTAAGCAACGCGATAAAGCCGATACACTGAAAGCAGGAGACATCGGTGCGATTGTGAAATTGAAAGATACAAAAAGCAACGATACGCTTGCCAAAAAAGGCAGTGGAACTGTCGTAGAACCGATTGATTATCCTGCACCGCGTATTCGTACTGCGGTGAGTGTGGCTGATGCGAAGGATTTAGAGAAAATGATGGACGGTTTGAAACAAATCAATAAGGAAGACCCAACGGTGGTGGTAGAGCAATCGAAGGAATTGAAGCAGATTATTTTGAGTTCGCAGGGCGAATTGCACTTGAATATCATCAAGTATCGCCTCGAAAAACTCTACGGAATAGAACTTCTATTTGATAAGCCGCGTATACCTTACCGTGAGACGATTACTAAAATGGCAAACTCCTCCTACCGCCACAAAAAGCAGAGTGGTGGTTCGGGGCAATTTGGTGAAGTACACATGCGTGTAGAGCCATTCAAAGAAGGTATGCCTGACCCTGACGGTTTGACAGTACGTAAGATAGAGCCGATTGACCTGAAATGGGGCGGTAAACTCGCTTTTTACTGGTGTATCGTAGGTGGTTCGATTGATGCGAAATACCAAAACGCTATCATCAAAGGTATCACCAATACAATGGAAAACGGACCGATGACCGGCTCCTACGTGCGCGATGTGCGCGTATGTGTGTACGATGGCAAAATGCACCAAGTAGACTCGAATGATATGGCATTCCAACTGGCTTCTACTCAATGCTTTAAACAAGCATTTAAAGAGTGCGGACCAGTTATTCTTGAACCGATTTATGATGTAGAAGTCCTCACGCCCGACGATGTGATGGGTGATATTATGGGCGACCTGCAATCACGCAATGCCATGATCATGGGCATGGATTCAGAAGGACATTATCAGAAAATAAAAGCTAAAGTACCGCTTCGGGATTTGTATAAATACTCCTCTACTTTACGCGCACTCTCGCAAGGACGTGCCAAGCATACACGAACCTTTGCCGATTATCAATCTGTGCCGCGTGATGTGCAGGAAAAACTGGTCGCTGAACACTTGAACGAAGCAGTAGAGGCATAAAAAATGCAAAGTATCAAAATCTAAACATGCTCTAAAAACCTTGAAATGTAGATTTTGTAAAAAAAGTTCTCTATATTAGCCATGAAGCTCAAAATATCGAATTATTGGCCTGCCCTATCGAGTCGCATGACTTGGTGGGGCTTTTTTTATTGATGAGTTGACAGAGTTGTTGAATGGACTGCAACACTTAGTGGTCGCAAACACATCAACTCAACAATTTGTCTAACACAATGAAACAGTTTTTATTCCATTTAAAAGTATCTCGTCCGGGACTCTGGTTTCCGACCATCTGGCTGTATATGTTGCCTTTTGGCGGGCATCAATTTTGGGTAGAACCGATGTTTTGGTTGGGTTTATTGTACGTGACTTTTCCCTTGAATTTTTTGATTTATGGCTGGAATGATGTCGTAGATTACGAAACCGACCAACTCAACCCGCGTAAAGACAGCTTCCTGTTTGGTGCAAAAGGTACAAAAGACCAACTCGCCGAATTGCCGAAGGCAATTATCAAAGTTCAATTATTTTTCTGCTTGATTTTTATTGTATTGGAAGGATGGGGAATGGTGCTTTTGTTTGCCGTATTGGGTGCGATTTTGGTGGCGTATAATTTTCCGAAAAAAGGACTGCGAAATATGCCCGGATTGGATTTGGCAGCACAATTTGGTTATTTACTGGTCGTGCCGTTTAGTATCATGGTAAATGATTTGAGTGATTTGCGGTGGCTGACTTATTTTTATCTCCTGCTATTTGCCGTTCAATCTCAACTCATCGGCGAAGTCATGGACATCACGCCCGACCGCAAAGCCGGACGCACCACCACCGCCACTACACTCGGGATGAGAGCTACTAAAGTATTGATTATCATTATAGTAGCCATCGAAACGAGCTTGTTATTTTTTGCCTATGGCGATTATATCTTCGGTAGTATGCTGGGCTTGGGATTGATTTGGTTGGTCTTGGATTTGACCCTTATTTACAAAACAAAACGATATACACTCGAACAAATGCAGCTATTCGGCGTGGGGTCGAATGTAGTTGCACTCGTGAGTATGGCGTATGTGTGGTGGTCGGGCTGTTTGCTTTGAACGGTAGACGCTTGACGGTGGATGGTAGTAAATTTACTGTAAAATATTAGGGACATTTTAATGTATTTAAACATAATTCAAAATTGAAAACTGCCACAAAGACACGAAGACACAAAGTATAAATTGCTGATAAGCATGAAAATTCTTTGTGTCTTTGTGTCTTTGTGGCAAAATTAAAGATGTGCAGTAGTATGTGTTTGGGCTTTTCATATCTGATTGCTCCTAATATTTTACACACTCATATCAAATTTAAAATGTAAATTTCGATAGCTATTGGAATGTAGTACGTGTACACCACATGTGTATTTTTTTATTGTTTAAAAATTTAAAAATCAATAAAATAAGAAATACCTCGCGTTCGCTCGCATTATACAAATTTACATTTTACATTTATTATTTTATATTTTACATTAATTTAATGTGAAAATAAAAATGTCAACTGCAATTCTAAACATGCCAAAAATCCGCTAAATCCGCGTTCCATCTTACATATTTTAAAATTACTTCCGTACTTTTGCGCCCATGAAATTCGGAATCTGTCCATTGAGTATGTCGCCTGTGCGGGCAAAGCCTGACGATACGAGCGAGATGGTGTCCCAGCTTTTGTTTGGCGAGACCTTTGAGGTATTGAAGAAAAAGCGTAAATGGCTCAAAATCCGTTGTACCTTAGATGCTTACGAAGGATGGATAGACCGCAAACAAGCCCTCGAAATTGACAAACCAACAGTGAAAGCACCCGCATACAGCCTCGAACTCGCCCAAGCTGCAATGACCGACAACCACTACTTGCCGATTATGATGGGCAGTACGCTATCTGATTATGACGGCATGCGTTTTCGATTCAACGAACAAGCCTATACCTTTAGCGGACAAACCATCAACCCCGTTGATACGCCACCTAGCCGCGAGTTGGTCGTCAAAATAGCCCGAAAATATCTCTTTGCACCTTATCTGTGGGGAGGTCGTTCACCATTCGGAATTGATTGTTCGGGCTATACGCAGGTAGTCTACAAAATGTTGGGTATCCACCTAAAACGCGATGCTTCGCAACAAGTAGAACAAGGCGAAGTCATTAGTTTTATCGAAGAAGCCCTACCCGGCGATTTGGCTTTTTTTGAAAATAAAGAAGGGAAAGTTATCCACGTTGGTATCATACTCCCCGAAAGCGAAATCATTCACGCATCCGGTCAGGTACGCATTGACAGGCTCGACCATCAAGGCATTTATAATCGTAAAAAAAGAAAATACACTCACCAATTGAGAATTGTGAAGAGGGTGTTTTAGTGTTTTGGTGTTGTGGTGTCGTAGTGTCGTGGTGGTGGTGTTGTGGTGGTGTTGTAGTTGTTAAAAATACCACGACACCACAACACAACAACACTACGACACCACGACACCACGAAACAACAACACCACGAAACCACAACACTATTCCACTTCAATCATAAACTTATTTTTCTTACCATTTTCAATCATAATAAAACGATTGTGCAATAAGTGTGAAGTATTGACCATCAAGTCTTTATCTGTTACTTTTTCTTTATTGATAGAAACAGCGTTGCCTTTAATAGCGCGTTGAGCTTCGCTGCGTGAACTGACGATTTTCGCGGCAATCGCCATAAGTCCAACAATCGCAATACCTTTTATTAGAGTATCCTTCTGTATGGTAAATTTCGTAATTTCATGGCTTACGATTTCTAGATTCTTCTCACTCAATGACAATAACTCCTCACGTTTTCCTCTAAATAAAAACTCCGATGCCTGTACCGCCGACTCATATGCCTCATGCGAATGTACGCGTGTGGTGATTTCTTCGGCGAGGGCTTTTTGACCAACACGCCGTCCCGGGTCTTCACTGTGTTCGGCGAGAATAGCCTCGATTTCTGCTTGTGTTTTTAGCGAGAAAGTCTTGAATAGCCTATCCAACATCGCATCATCCGAATTGAGCCAGAATTGGTAAAATTGGTAAGGCGAAGTCATCTTAGCATCAAGCCAAACGTTGCCACCTTCCGATTTGCCGTATTTTTTGCCATCGGGTTTGGTGAGTAGGGGAGTGGTCAGTGCATGGGCTTTTTTACCCAACATTCTACGGATAAACTCGACACCTGCCGTAATATTGCCCCATTGGTCAGACCCCCCCATTTGCAGGCTACAACCATATTGTTCGTACAAGCATTTAAAATCATAACCCTGAATCAGTTGGTAGCTAAACTCGGTGAATGACAAACCGCTTTCCAGTCGATTTTTTACCGAATCTTTTGACATCAGGTAATTGACCGTCATATGTTTGCCGACATCACGCAAAAATTCGAGTGCGCCCATATCTTTGTAAAAATCGTAATTATTTGCCATCTGTGCTGAGGCATCTCCACAATCAAAATCCAAAAAACTTTGCAATTGTGTAGCCACTTGCTCTACATTTTTATCCAATACCTCCAAGCTCAACAACTGACGCTCGGCATCTTTGCCCGAAGGGTCGCCGATACGCCCTGTTGCGCCACCTACAAGCGCGATAGGCTTGTGTCCGTGCCGTTGCAAATGCACCAACAACATAATCGGCACCATATTGCCAATATGCAATGAAGGGGCAGTCGGGTCAAAGCCGATATAGGCGGTCAACTTACCGTTTTTTACGGCTTCTTCGAGTTCGGGGGTCATGTCTTGTATCAGTCCGCGCCAACGCAGTTCTTCTATAAAGTTCATTGAATTATTTTTGATTGCTCGTTACTAAGTAAAGGAAATTCATGGATTTGCTCTACTCAAGGTGCAGCAAAGGTAACAAATTCAAGTAGGTAAAAATTCCAAGTAAGGAAAGAAATTGGGGCTTTTCTCACAAAATTGTCATGGAGATTGTAAGGTTTTGTTAAAATATATAATAAACCTTATATGATATACTTGTTTTGGCATGGTAATCGTTTAATAATTGATAAAAAATTTATACATTGCAGAATTGTTAAATTAATTTTTATTTACATAATATTTTTGTAAAAAAATCAGAATAACAATAAGAGTATGTTTAAAGGCTAGCCATTTAACTTTGCCTAAAGCGAATACTCGTCAGACGAATCCCTTTATTCAATGCGAATATTTTATGAGACAAATCACTACGTTTCACAAAAACCTTCGTCAGACGAGTACTATCCCGCGAGCAAATTTAAACATGCTCTAAAGCAATTGAAAAAATAAAACAATCCATTTTCTCACATTTCAATATTTAACTATGCAAAAAATAATCATCCTTTTTGCTGCCGCTTTTATGTTCGCGGCTACAGCATCCGCCCAGATGCTCAAAATCGGACCCAAAGCAGGATTCGGTGCCACCGTTGCCAATATCGAAGCCGCTACTGCCGACGGTAGTACCACTATCGGCGACAAATTTGAGCAAGCCAATATCAGTACACAAGCCGGCGTATTTGCCCGCCTAAAGATTTTGGGTTTTTATATACAACCGGAAGTAACGGTGAGTTCGCTCAAAGACCTCGACATCCCTGTACTATTTGGTACAAAACTCGGTCCGCTTCGCGCCATGGCAGGACCCTATGTACGCATGGCATTTGACCGCGAAGCCATCAACGACAACGGCGCACGCGAAAGCATGCTTCAAACTGCACGTTACGGCTATCAGGCAGGCTTGGGCTTGGATGTGGGCAAGCGCATTTTGATAGACTTGCGCTATGAAGGAACATTCGCCGGAAACAGTATTGACGTACTCGGTACAAACCGTCCATTCGATACAGGCGACCCACAAATTCTATTGAGCATAGGCTATTCCTTAATTAAGTGACTGAGTAACGAGTAGCGAGTTGCGAGTTGCGAGTAACGAGTTTACAGAATATACTCGTAACTCGCTACTCACTACTCGTTACCACATCCTTTATTGCCCCATAAGTTACCCGACCACTTTTCATAAAATTGCTTGCCTTTAGCCATTCGGCGGTTTCTATATCTTCTTCATGTTGGAGTTTTAATTTGGTACTTTTGGTACTCATTCTATACCAGTAAGTAGGTTTGAGGCACTTGGTATCTTTGCGGTCTTTATAAATGTGGTAGGAGGTGTGGATATGTTCGTGTCGTTGTACATTAGCGAGTCCGGTTTCTTCTTCGACTTCACGAAGGGCGGCGATTTCGGGTGTTTCGCCCGGGTCAAGTTTTCCTTTTGGCAAATCCCAATGCCCGCGCCGATAGATAAACAGGATTTCATTTTTCGAGTTAAATATCACACCGCCGGCGGCTTCCACAATCTTATAAACACTAAAAAAATCTGCTTTCAATTGCTCCACATCTTCATGATATAAAATGATGGCTTGGGGCTGTTTGCCCTTTATTTTAGTTTTGCGGGCATTTTTGATAAACTTTTCGATATGCTCACATTTACCGTCATACATATGTACGACTGTGTGCGGGTCTGTATAATAGCTTTGGTCTGGTAGGGTAGAAGTCAGCACAAAAAATCGGCTTTTATAGTATATTGTGTACATTTGCATGAGTTTTAACAGTCGATGGTCAATGGCGTTTTATGGCTACCGACACCAAATTAAGGTGAAATAAGGCGTATTTTTTTATTTTGATAAATACTAAATTAACGCGAATGAGTACGCATTTTTTTACTTTGACAAATACCAAATTAACATGAATGAGTACGCATTTTTTTTATTTTGTAAATACCAAATTAACGTGAATTAGTACGCATTTTTTTATTTTGTAAATACCAAATTAACGTGAATTAGTACGTATTTTTTTTATTTTGATAAATACCAAATTAACGTGAATGAGTACGCATTTTTTTTATTTTGATAAATACCAAATTAACGTGAATTAGTACGCATTTTTTACTTTGATAAATACCAAATTAACGTGAATTAGTACGCATTTTTTTTATTTTGATAAATACCAAATTAACGTGAATTAGTACGCATTTTTTTATTTTGATAAATACCAAATTAACGCGAATGAGTACGCATTTTTTTATTTTGATAAATACCAAATTAACGTGAATGAGTACGCATACCACTATGAACTAAGAACTATGAACTATGAACTATGACCACCTCTCATCAGAAGTTGCCAAAAAACTGTTGCAAATAAACGCAATAAAACTCAACCCACAAAACCCGTTTACATGGGCATCGGGTATTCAGTCGCCGATTTATTGTGATAATCGAAAAACGCTTTCGTATCCGCGTGTACGGTCGTTTATCAAAGCAGCTTTGGTCGAAAAATCCAAAACCTTCGGGATGTTCAATATGGTTGCGGGGGTAGCGACGGCGGGTATCGCGCATGGCGCATTGCTGGCAGATGCACTCGATTTGCCTTTTGCCTATGTGCGGGGCAAAGCCAAAGGTCATGGTTTGCAAAATCGTATTGAAGGTGATGTGCGCGGGAATGAACGCATTTTGGTGGTCGAAGACCTCATTTCGACAGGTGGCAGCAGCCTCGAAGCGGTGCAGATATTGGAAGCCTATGGCTGCAATGTGGCGGGTGTACTTGCTATTTTTACTTACGGATTCGACAAAGCACTCCAAACCTTTGAAGAAGCCGACTGCCGACTCGAAACCCTTTCCAATTACGATGCACTACTCACAGAAGCACTTGCTATTGAATATATTACGGCAAATGAAGCCGAAGCATTGAAAGAATGGCGAAGGAATTTTTGATTGGTAAATAATTTGGCATTCAAATCAATCAAAAATCAACGCTCCAAATCAAAAAAATTCTTTTTTTAAATATCAGATAACATTTCCTTTGTGTGATACCAATTTTTTTGACTAAATTTGCGTTTATTAATAAACCTACCATTTCTAGAGCACGCCTTGTATATGTGGAACACTGAAAATCAAGACTACCAAAGTTTGATTTTTTTGAAGCATTTGTATATTATCTTGTAATATAGGATAATTCTAATTGTTTATTTTATTTTTGCAGCGTATTCTTAGGGTAGCGATTGTAAAATTGTGCCTTTAAGATGTGTTTATTGAGATTTTCTCAAAACGATTCTTTTGAAACTTGTCCGCGATACCAATATAATATCGGGATTGTTTTTGAAATTTAAGTAATAAGAAAAAAAAATAATTAAGTTTTTTTGTAATTTATTAATTGTTAATAATTAATTGTTTTTGCAAGCTAAACTAAAACTTTATCTTAAACTTAAAATTTTCTGTCAAGCATTGTTACAATGAAAAACTGCTACTTCCTCTTTTCTCCAATTTCAAAACCCTCCCTTTATCCACACCCAATATTCAAAATTATTCCATTGTTGTTCTTGTGGCTTTTTACCGTACAAACGGTGATGGCGCAAGGAATTTTGATTAATGAACTCTCGCAAGGAATTTCGGGAGTAAGCAACGGGGGAGAATATGTTGAACTATTAGTTTATCGTGAAGCATCTGAGCCATTTGATTGTGATTGTGTAAGACCGGATGGTTCTATTACTGCAGGTTTGGATTTGAGAGGATGGATAATTGATGACAATAATGGGCATTTTGGGATGGGGTCAGGTATGGGAATAGGACCCGGCGCAATAAGATTTGCCGACAATCCGCAGTGGGCTTGTGTAGAGTTCGGTTCAATTATTTTGATATACAGTAATACTTTTGATTTTACCGGACGCAATCTGCCACCCGACGACGGAGATGATACTAATCCTGCGGATAGAGTCTATGTATTTCCTGCCGATGATGCCTCATTATTAGAAGGAGAGATGAGTGATTATACGGCAGGAGGAGCCGATTGGGCAGAAGCCCCAAGTTGGACTTATGGTAGCGGTTTTAATACCAATCTTCTAAGTAATAATGGAGATTCCTTCATGGCTATTCCACCTAATAATCCTGATGGCACACCTAATACGGCGCATATTCCATATCATTCTATTAGTTGGGGGAATAACTACACTATAGCCCTTACTGATGGTGACCCGTTTACAGTTGCCCTTACCCCCAATTCTACATCAAGTGGAGAGGTATATTTTATTGGGGGTTTGCCTACCACTTTTTCATCCGCTGCATCACCCAATGATGAAACACCCGGACTTCCAAATACCGGACAAAATGTAGTTGTAATTAATAATATTGCCACTCCTGATATAACTGCAACTGGCGAGATAGTATGTGCAGAAGATGAATTGGGGCGAATAGATATAGCAATTACAGGCGGTACAGCACCATATGATGATTGGCAATGGGAAGACCAAAACAGTGCTAATGGAATGGGAGCCATTCCTGCTGCAAACTTCTTTTTGAGCGATCTTGGAGTAGGTAACTATAACATCTCTGTGACGGATGCAAACGGTTGTATGGTTACCGGGGCGGCAGATATTGATTTTTTTCCGATTAATACCTCTACAAGTTCTACACCCGTTGCCAATTGTGGCGAAGAAAATGGTACGGTGGCAGTGACTCCGGTAGGAACTAATTTTTACGAATGGAACAACCCCGCAACTTCATCTCACCCTGCAAATGCTACGACAAATACAGTCGGAAATCTTCCGGCAGGAGGGTACACCGTAACGGTCACAGATGCCAACAGTTGTCAAGATACCAATTATGCTGTCGTCAGTACGACTATTCCCAACAATCAATGTTTAAATATCTCTGCCATTATCACACGAATGAATTTTCCAGCACTTGCCGATATGACCAATTCTACCGAATGGGTATTGAGTTCAGGAGGAAGTTCTTGGTTATTCAATGTACCTTTTGATGGGACAGATGGTTTTGCAGATGTTAATAGATTAATATCAAGCAATGTAGATGGTAGCTGTGATATGGCTCCGGTTGAGATTCGCTTAGGGGTACAAAATATTTCTTCATCTTCGAGTGCGACTGTCAATATACAAATGCACGAAGCTGATAATAGCTCTGACAATCAACAACATAATTGTACATATAATGGAAATGGCTCATCGCCTATCACTTCCGGCAATGATGGTATAGATGATTTCTTGTTTGATAATGGCACCGTATTTATTTTAGATAATTCATCAAATATAACCTCTATAAATACATCTGCCGGACAGGTATTGATTGAATATGCACTAACTTGCTCCTCAAGCACCTTTACTGCCCCCACAGTCACCGTCCCTGATGCCTATGATTCGGATGGAGACGGCGACATCACAGAAAATGCTATTAATGCAGATGGACATCCCTTGATATGGTACTGTGCCGGTATAGATGAGATGGCTGTACCGATAGCAACAGCACAGGGCGAACCGGGTGGCTTTTTTGTATGGTATCGGGATACAGACCCCTTAGCCGACCCGGATTTTACGGTTACACCACCTATCGGAGCTGCTGCGGCTCTTACCTCGTCCGGTCCCGGGGGGCAAAATTTTAATCCGGGACTTACATTCGCTCAAAGCGATTCCATTTATGTTATTCAAGATTCAAATGGTTGTCTGAGTGAGCCTACTTTTGTAGAGTTGATTATCAATGAAGTGCCATTGGTTTCAATTCCTCCTGCCGCCATCTGCACAGGAAGTAGTACAACGACCCTCGAGCCGATAGTAAGCGGAGGAGATGGAAATTACACTTACGATTGGATAGTAACACCCAATGGCTATTCAGGAGCTACCGATGAGTTGGAAATTACAACCAATTTAACAGGAACTTACACTTTGCTTGTTACAGACGGCAATGGCTGCCAAGGATCTGCTACGAGAGCTATTGGACTTGCTTCTCCTCCGATAGTAGAGATAGAACTACTTAGTGCTACCACATGCTTAGGGTCAGTATTTGAAGTAATGGCAAATGTAACAGACCCCGATAATGATGATAATGGGACCTATACTTATAACTGGTCAACATCAGGCTCTGCCAGTGTAATTGGCCAGCAAACTGCCATAATAACCAGTACCAACCCCGGTAGCATTACGGTTACGGTTATCGTAGAGGATAGTAATGGCTGCATAACAACTGATGATATTATTGTCACAGTCAATGACTTGCCCCAATTCCCGCTTAACCTTCCTGAGATTATAGTCTGTGCACCGAATTCTGTAGTTGTGGATTTAACAGAAAATGATGCAGCTCTTTTGGAAAATATCACCAATGGAACAGTAACTTGGTTTGAATCCGGACCACCTGATGCCGGTGGTTTTCCTATTCTTGACCCCACGAATGTTAATGTGGCGTTTATCAACATTTACGCCCAAATTACTGACAATGATACAGGTTGTCAAAATGACACAGAAATTAATCGGGTATTTGGTACTACCCCCATGCCCGACGCAGGAGCGACTATAAACGGCTGTGCAAGTAGTAGTTCGTCATTTTTAATTGAGGGTAGTACTTTAATGCCCGGAGAAACGGCAGAGTGGTCATGGTCGGGTATGGGCAATAATCTCACAAACAATAATGACGGTACGGCATCATTTGACCCTACAGGAGTTGTCGGTACATTTACATTGACCTACACAGTAACCGATCAATTTGGTTGTACAGCCAGTGACGATAGAACACTTATAATCAGTCCCGAAACTCCTCTTGATATAAATACTATCAGTGTATCCGATTGCGGCTTGTCCGATGGAGCAGCAAGTGTCAGCAGTACTGCGGGTATTGATAATGTACAGTGGAGTACCAACGAATCATCTGAAATGATAAATGGACTCTCAGCCGGACTATATGGTGTTACAGTTATGGATGGCAATTCCTGCATTGTAACAGATTACGCCTTAGTTTCAACAGATATTCCGGATGAATGTACAGAGATTATATTTGACATTACCCGTATTAGTTTTCCACCTCTAGAAGATGGTGGTGGGTTCAGGACAGAGTGGGTACTCAATTTTGATGGAACAGCATGGGTATTTTCCATACCCCCTGATGGTACTTCCGGTTTGGTCATACCTAATAATTTACTCGAAAATAATACGGCACCAGATTGTAGTAATGTTCCAATAGAGCTTTCTCTGGGTAATTATGATGTTACAGATGTATCTACAGCAAGCGTTCCGCTTATTATATTTGAATCGGATAATCCGAATATGAATCAACCTCATAGCTGTACTTATTTTCCTACTGCCAATCCCGGCAGCATTGATTCAGGCGATATGACAGGCGATGATTTGTTGTATGATAATACGATTAACATTGACCTTTCGAATCCGGGTATTTTCAACCTACCCTTACTTGGCGGTGTCGGCAACATAGAAATAGAGTATACCCTTACCTGTGGACCTTCAACTTTGTTGGTTGATGCGGGTATGGATAGTGAAATTTGTGAAAATGAAGCACCCATTCTACTGACAGGTTCACCTCTTCCCGATACCGGACAAGTAGGCACATGGACAGGCAATGGTGTTGTAAATAATGGTGACGGCACAGCAAGTTTTGACCCCGACAATTTATCCGGCAATCAAATCCTAACTTATTCTTTTAGTAATGGTAATGGTTGTATAAATAGTGATGATGTTAATATTAATGTCAAACCAAGTTTTGCGGCAAGCCTCAGCACGACCAATGCTTCCTGCAATGGAAGTGACGGTACTGCACAGGCTTCACCCAATATTTTGAGCAATACCTACCAATGGAGCCACGACCCCTCTTTGACATTTTCTAGTGCGAGTGGACTTGCACCGGGCTTATACACTGTAACTGTGACCAATACGGAGGGTTGTCAAAGTGTTGCCTCGGCAGTGGTTTCTACGGATATTACGGATGCCAACTGCTCCGATATTACGGCACATTTTACGCGATTTAACATACCGGCTATACCGCCCATACCAATTCTAGCTGGTGATACTATATTGGTCGTCAATCTTGCGGGGGTCAATACAGGCTCTTGGGTAGTAGATATTCCAACAACAGGCACAAATGGCTTAGTCAGTGCAGATGAATTGGCTATTCCCATTGCCGACATCAATACTGCTTTGTGCAATTTACCACCATACGAAATACAAATTGAAGATGGTATTGACTGCGACGATATGGCATTCATTGATGTTTCAGTCATTCTCAAAGATAATAGCCTACCTCCGCATAGTTGTGAAGCCGAATCGGGTGACCTTGAATCTCCCACAGAAACAGTGACAATTGACCTCAATTCCACAGATAACATTATCAGTATAGAAATACAATTCATTACTATAGAAATCGAATATTACCTATCCTGTACACCTATTCCGACTTCCACACCTACATTCCCGAACTTAATGACTGAAATAACTTACTGTGAGGGAGAAGAAATGGTAGCTACACTACCACCCACTGATAATAATGGTATATCGGGTACATGGTCTCCGCCGGAGATTGATAATATGAACTCCGGCACATACATCTTCGAAGCTGATTGTGATGAATGTGCAGATAATTACACCATAAATGTAACGATAGAGGAGCAGGCTATGCCCGAATTTACTATTACAGATGAATATTGCCTCAATGATGTATTACAGCCACTTCCTACTTCCTCAATGAATAATATTATGGGAAGTTGGAGTCCAACAAATACGATAAATACGTCTATAGCAGGAACGACAACCTATACATTCATGCCCGAAGTCGGTTCATGTGCTGCCGAATTTTCGATTCCTATTACGATTAATGATTTACCAATGGTCAATGCAGGAATGGATATGACTATTTGTGAAGGAGCAGGTACAATTCCGCTAACGGGAACTCCCACCCCTAGCGCAGGCGAAATCGGTATATGGACAGGTATGGGTATTATGGATAATGGTAATGGAACAGCGACTTTTGACCCGGCTGGTTTATCAGGTGGTATTACGCTTAATTATGCTTTTACGGATGCCAATACTTGCACGAATAGCGATGAGATAGTAATTACGATTTTACCGACAGACTGTGACGATGGTTGTCCTTTGACAATGGATTCCTTTGACCCAATGACCTGTGAATGTGTCAATACCCCTCCTAATGTAGATGATGGTTGTGATTTGACGATGGATAGTTTTGATGCTGCGAGTTGTATGGTGGTTAACATGCCTCCTAATGTAGATGATGGTTGTGATTTGACGATGGATAGTTT
>CALCMV010000028.1 GCA_937967535.1 uncultured Saprospiraceae bacterium | reverse complement strand
TTGTTTTTTATCAAATAATTATAAAATAAAATTAATTGAATGTTTTTTATCTTAATAAAAATAAAATAACTGATAATCAATTACTTATGATTTAAACCCGAATTTCCCAGTTACCTAATTTCCAAAATGTCCAAAGTTCAGTAAGTAACGATAAAATAACAAAACCCCTGTATCTTTTTTCGCAAGCTGCGTTATGTAGTCGAAAACAATGCAATTTCAACCTTAACTTCAACTTCAATCCCAATAAAATATTTGCTTTCGGCAAATTAAAAATTGAAGTTGAGCTTGAATTTGTAATTGAAGTTGAAGTCGAACTTAACTAGAACGCTATGCTTTCAGGACTACTTAACCACAGCACCAACGCACCGCCTATGAAGGTAGCCCAAAACACAATTGACCGTGAATGGGAAGACATTCAGGCAGCACAAAAAAATGCCGCCGCTTTTCGTCCCTTATACGATAGGTACTACGAGCAGATATTCCGCTTTGTGTACCGCCGCACTAGCGACGAGGCACTTTCGGCAGACTTGTGTTCGCAGGTTTTCCTCAAAGCTATGCAAAAAATTCATACTTATACCTTCAAAGGTGTACCTTTTTCTGCATGGTTGTACCGGATAGCCAGCAATGAAGTGACCCAACACTATCGCAATACACAGAAAAACAGAGTAGTAAGCATCAGAGAAGCAGGTCTTGAAGAAATGACCGAAGAAATTGATGATTTTGATTACGAAAAACAACGCAATACGCTACTCGCAGCCCTCAACAACCTTCCCCAAGATGACATGCAAATCATAGAATTGCGCTTTTTTGAGCAACGTTCTTTTAAAGAAGTCGGGCAAATACTCGGCATCACCGAAAACAACGCCAAAACCCGCACTTATCGCGTATTGGCAAAGATTAAACGAAATGTGTTGACGAGTTGACGAGTTGTTGAATTGTCGTATTGTCGAGTTGTTGAGTTGTTGAAGCAAATGATAACTTATAATTCAACAACACATCAAATCAACAACTCAACAAATCAACAAATCAACAACTCAACAAGTCAGTCAACACAACAACTCATTGAAGATGGAAAATAACTACAATATAAAAATTAATACTAATGAACCTAGCAGCGAGCAAATCGCCAAGCATAAGGATTTTGATGCGCTGCTGAAAGCTGCGGCTGCACCGCCTCCTAAGGCAGCAGTGGGCGGCATGGCTAAAATCGTCAAATTGGGCATCGGGGCATTGATTACGGGGGCCGCGGCTTTGGTGATGCTGCTTTTCGCACCCGGATTGCTCAATAGAAATACAGGAAATGACATCGTAGAACGCAAGGTAAATCCGCCGATACCACAGGCTCAAAAGGCATTTGCTTCGTACACCGTAAACGCCAATAAGGGGGGCGTGTATGAGTATGGCAATGGCTCAAAAATCACCATACCTGAACGGGCATTCGTATACGAGGATGGCAGTGAAGTCACAGGCGAAGTGGAACTCAAATACCGCGAATTTCACGATTTTATAGATTTCTTTTTGTCGGGGATTCCGATGGAATACGATTCGGCAGGACAAGAATTTCAACTCGAATCGGCAGGTATGATGGAAATTTATGCAGAACAAAACGGGCAACCTCTGCGTATCAATTCCGCTAAAGATATTGACGTACAATTGGTTTCTGATATTCAAGTGGATGGCAATGAATCTGCTTATAATTTGTATAAATTTGAAAATCAGCCGCCGCAAAATGAAGGAAAAGCGATAGCCGCCAATTGGAATTATGAAGGCAAGAGTCGCATGGATATTCTCCCTGAAGAAAAAGAGGAAAACCCGGCATCTGAGGAATTGAAAAAGATAGAAAAATTAGAAAAAAATATTGACCGCGAAGAAAAGCAATTATTGAAAGCCGTAGAAGAAGAAATAGCTTCTGTAACGCCTGAAATCCCGAAACCCAAAGCCCCTCAAAAACCCAACCCCGATGGTTATATCTTTAATTTTGAGGTCAATAAAAAACGTTTTCCCGAACTCGCCGCTTACGAAAATGTATTGTGGCAAGTAATCGAAGGGCAGCCTTTTAATGAAAATTATTATAATATCAATTGGGAAGATGTAGAAATTCGTAAAGGCAGCGATGAGGTGTATTCGGTGACACTCGTAGACAGAACACAGCGCGTCAACCTCAATGTAACACCTGTACTCGAAGGGAAAGATTATCGCAAAGCACAAGCAGCATTTGACCAAAAAATGATAGCCTACACGCAAGGATACAACAAACGCCAAGCAGAAGTTGCCGAAAGACGCGCCGCTATTGAGCGTAAAATGAAAGCCAAACGTGCCGAACTCGCCGCCCAAAGAGCAGATGCCGAAGTCCGCATCGCCGAACTCAAAAGACAGGGCAGACGCGACGAAGCCACCAATATGATGGTAACACGCAAGGTGATGAATAATTTTGAAATCCGCGACTTTGGTATTTGGAACATTGACCGCCCTTTGCCGCCGTATGAGCAGATTTTGGTGGGGAATTTTTGTGATGAAAATGAAAAAACCTATAAAGGTAATCCCGTTTTTATCGTCAATAAAACGAACAACACCGTAGGCAAGTTTTACGCCGCAAGCCGCAATCGAATCCGTATCAATAAAAACAATGAAAACCTGATGTGGCTCGTCACCGACGATGGCAAACTCGCTATATTTTCACCCGAACAATTCAATAATCTCGTTCCCGATAAGAAGCATACTTTTGCGATGGTCACAGTCCCACAAACAGTTGATAATGAAGAGGATGTCAGACGCATCTTAAAGATATAATTGACGTGTAATGAGAGGTCAAATTGAATTTCAGTCATAAAAGACACAAACAAAATAATCCGACTTCTGACAGCGATGCGGTCTTATTTCAGACCTCTCAAATTTTTTATTACCTTTTAACTAATGCCTCTCATCGGTTTTCGGTGGGAGGTTTTTTTGTTATGCAAATCACGTTTACAGTATATTTATTTAAACTGAATGCAATACACTTTAAACTTGAATTTAAACTTAAACTTATTCTTAAACTTAAACTTAAAAACTTCCCCAGTTTCTCTTCTAAATATCAAGATTTGACCCCACGCTTACCAATCTCAATCGCTTGCACTTCCATAATTTGACTTTCGTGAATGGAAAAACGAAGCAAAGTTTTGACTTGGTGAAAACCATGCACACCACAAGCCCCCGGATTCATGTGTAGTAGCTTGAGTTTTTTATCCGGCATCACCTTTAATATATGCGAATGTCCGGTGATAAAAAGTTTGGGTGGTTTGCTGCGAATCTCCTCCCGAATACGCTTATCGTACCTGCCCGGATAGCCGCCAATGTGTGTTATCCACACGTCAACTCCTTCACAATCAAAGCGTTGGTGAAGCGGATAGCGTTGGCGGAGAGTATGACCGTCAATATTACCATAAACGGCGCGGAGAGGCTTGAAGGCTTCGAGTTGGTCGGCGAGTTTGATGGTTCCGATGTCTCCGGCGTGCCAGATTTCGTCGCAGTCTTCGAAGTATTTGAAGACTTTTTCGTCGAGGTAGCCGTGGGTGTCGGAGAGTAAACCTATTTTTGTCATAACATGTAGCGCGGCACTTCCAGTCCGCGCCTCTGCGAAACTTGCCTTGCATTTTCAAAATGCAAGGCAAGTTTTATCTGGACTTTGGACATTGGGGAATTAGGAAATTTGGTATTAGGTAAATTGTTTTTTATCAAATAATTATAAAATTTAATTAATTGAATATTTATTACCTTAATAAAAATTAAATAACTGATAATCAATTACTTATGATTTAAACCCGAATTTCCCAGTTACCTAATTTCCAAAATGTCCAAAGTCCAGTAACCCAACATAATTATATTTTTTATTTAGGGTAATTCCACTCGGCTTTGGACATTTTGGAAATTAGTCTCGGCTGAGACGAGAGGGAAATTCGGTTTTAAATCATAATTAATTGCTTATCACTAATTTTAATTTTATTAATATTAAAAATATTTAATTAATTTAATTTTATAATTATTTGGTGAAAACGATTTGAGTGTGACACATATAAGTGGATTCGTAATATTAGGCGCATAGCGACGGCACTATTTGTAACCAACGATTAAGCCTACAACTCCCTAAGCCGCATAGCGGCGACACCATTAAAATTACCGTATTAATAGTGATGACGCTATGCGCCTTTTTCGGGTAGTGGGGCATTTCGTTGTTACAAATAGTATCGACGCTATGCGCCTACAAAATTCATTTTAATATTAAACTTCCACTTATGTGTGTCACACTCAAACGATTTACTTAATTCTCCCATGCTCAAAGTTTATGTATTAATAAAATATTTTATTATTTATAATTAAATACAAATAATTAGTAATTAGTTATTTAGAAAATTTCCATAAATAAATTGTATAATTTATTCATGAGAATTTTCTTGTATAATAATTTGAAAATTAATAATTTATTTATTTTGTGTAAATTTGTTTTTCATGCGAATAGAGGGACTATATACAAAACATTTTACCCAATCCGTTATTCGCATTTTTATTAACCGTTAATCATTAAAAATTGTCTTACGAAAAGCTACAAGCAAAATGGTCGAATCAATATCCTACGATTCAGGATTTGGTGAAACGTGCAAAGAGGCGGATTCCGCATGTGGGCTACGAATACCTTTCTGCGGGTACGGGCGATGAGGATTTATTGGATAGAAATATAAAGGCTTTTCAGAATATCATCTTTCTGCCAAGATTCTGCAAAGGTGAATTTGAGGCGAATATAAGGACGACCTTATTTGGCAGGAAGTATAATGCACCCATCGGTATAGCTCCCGTAGGGTTGACCGGATTGATGTGGCCCCGCACAGAGCATTACCTTGCGGCTACCTGCAATCGTTGGAAAATTCCCTACAGCCTAAGCACCGTAGCTACCGAAACACCCGAAAGCACAGGCAAATACGTGGGTGATATGGGCTGGTTTCAACTTTATCCGCCAAAGGATATGGATGTGACCGAATCGCTACTTCAACGAGCGAAAGATGCGGGTTTTCACACCTTACTCATCACTGCGGATGTGCCGATGGCAAGTCGCCGCGAGCGTACCAAACGTGCAGGTTTGGCAGTACCGCCGAAGCTTACGCCCAAGATGATTTGGGAAGGCATGACACATCCCCTTTGGAGTTTTTATACCCTTAAAAATGGGCTGCCGCGACTGCGAACTGTCGAACATTATACCAATAATAATGATATGAAATTCGTGAGTGGTTTTGTCGGCAATCGCTTGGGCGGTACACTGGATTGGGACTATTGCAAAAGAGTGAAAGACCTCTGGGGCGACAATCCGGTAGTGCTGAAAGGCATATTGCATCCCGAAGATGCGGCAAAGGCGGTGGATATTGGTATGGATGGCGTGGGTGTATCGAATCACGGGGCGCGTCAGTTCAATGGTGCGCCTGCGACGATTGAAGCCTTACCCGCGATTGTAAAGGCTGTCGGTGGGCGCGTGCCAATCGTATTTGATAGCGGGATTCGGACGGGGTTGGATGTGATGCGGGCTTTGTATCTGGGGGCAGATTTTGTGTTGGCTGGTCGGGCGTTTATTTATGCGGTGGCGGCTCTCGGCAAGTATGGCGGCGACCACGCAGCGCATATTCTGATAGATGATTTGAAGAATAATATGGTGCAGCTTGGCGTAAAGAATTTGGGAGAATTGAGAAGGGCAGACATCGTACAAGATTAATGTTTCGCTGGATAAAGAATTACGCGCAAGCGTTTTTCACAAAAAAAATACGAAAAAAAATTAATCATTCACAGTTAACGATTAAAAAATACTACATTTGCAACAGAACAATAGAATGATTATCAATTAATTACTCATCGAAAATCATTAAACATGTTGTATCAAAAATTAGCCCTAAGTAGCCTTTGCCTTGTTATTTTCTTATTTATTTTACCGCAGTGGAGTACTGCACAGGGTGTGTATGACCTGCAATTTGCGAATGTCGTTGTCGATTGTGAAGCGGAGACTTTGTGCTTTGATATTGAAGTAAAAGCCAATGCACCCGGAACGGAATTTCTCTTCGGCATCAGTAATATTCGTTTTAGCTTTAGCAGAAATCTGGACAATCCTGTGATACTACAGGAGTTGGATGTATCGGGTTTTATACCGACAAGCACCGGACCGTCGGGCTTCTCGCTTTACTCAGCACACAACCTCACCGGTTCGTTGGATACCGTTGTTTCTTATAATATAGAACTTTCCGGCGGAGACGGCGAACTCATTGGAGCTACGGATTATGTAGGTATTGGCAGAGTGTGTCTTGATATTGTGGATTTTAGTGAACCTGTTGAGATTTTTTTCCATCCACAAAACCTCTTTCCGGGTACTTTTGTAGGTAACTCGAATTTTATGGTAGTTGAAGAGGGAACTTTCACGAATTACGAGCAAGACATCAGCTTTGTATGCGATGCCCCGCCACCGCCACCTGCCGAAGAAGTACCAACCGTCGGCGAATGGGGATTGATGATATTGACCTTATTGATGTTGATTGTTGCTGTTGCGGGTATTCGCAGTAGAAGAGGAACGGCATCGGAAGTATCAGAGTTTGTTTAAAATTTTTAGTGAACTCTTAATGTCTTCACCAATTTTGAATAATGTCATTAAGTTAGGCGATTTTGAAATTCATTTTAATAAAAAATAAATTTATAATAATGTTAACTTTGTAGCCGCATAGTTCCGATAGCTATCGGAAGCACACTTTGTAACGGTAAATCTCCCTCAACCTCAAAAGCCGCATCGCGCCGACACTCTTAACACCCCTAACCCTGTAGTTTCAAGAGTGCCGCCGCTATGCGGCTATGGAAGTGTGGGTTAGCTGTTAGTTACAAATAGGGTCGGAGCTAACGCTCCTGCAAAATTAACGCGAAAACTTTGTTTACATATTTAATTTTAACTAAAATAATATTTAAATTGGCTTAACTTAATGACATTGCAATTTTGAATTTTGAATGATAAAAAATATTTAATTTGTTAATTACTAATTATCAATAAAAAACAAAGTAAAATTTAAATTTATTTGTCATTCAAAATTCATAATTCATAATTTGGCGAAGACATTGTAAAATGATATTCAAAAAAATCAATATCTTTGCATACTATTGAAACTTTTATATTTTACATTAAAAAAATATTCACTATGAGAACGATTATCATCATTTTAGTTTTTTTTAT
>CALCMV010000027.1 GCA_937967535.1 uncultured Saprospiraceae bacterium | reverse complement strand
GCGCCGGAGGAATATGGGAAGTTGATACAACCGATTTTGGATGGCGAATATAAGGTCGTTTATGGTTCGCGCATACTGAATAAATCGAATGAACGCCACTCGGCTTTGCGTTTTTATTACGGCGGTTTGTTGGTGACTTGGGTGACGAATTTGCTATACGGTTCGCGCCTCACAGACGAGCCGACTTGCTACAAAGTCTTTGACCGCGACTTGCTGATGAGTATTCCTTTGGAATGTGAGGGTTTTGAGTTTTGCCCGGAGGTGACAGCGAAGATTTTGAAGCGAAAAATACCGATTTTGGAGATACCGATTACTTATGCGCCACGCAAGATTGAAGAGGGAAAAAAGATACGTTGGTACGATGGCTTGGAGGCGATTTGGACATTGATAAAATATAGATTTTCTAAATGATGGAACGCAGATATTTTTGTAGTGGGTGATGGAACGCGGATTTGACGGATTTAGCGGATTGCACGGATAATAATTCAAAAAAAAATCCGCATTATCCGTTAAATCCGCCAAATCCGCGTTCCATTTTACAAAAAATCCGCGTTCTATTCGCATTATGCAGAACAAAATACATCCACTAAAATTGCTGATTGCCTTGCTTGCCTGCTACCTCTGCGTAGTGGCGCGTTGGGGCTACGAGTACGGGCGCAATGACGCAATGCAGACCCAAGCCTACGCCATTTTCCTCAATTCGCCCGACCTCTACCCATCCGACAATTACCTGCAAGGCATCCACGCCAAAGTCCCGAATGAACGCTTCGCTTTTTCGTATTTACTCTCATTATCAGGTGATTATATCGAATTGATGTGTGCGCTGATGCACGTCTTGGTGACGCTGTTACAATTTTTATTGTGGTACAAAATCGGACGAATGTTCATCAAGACAGACTACTTGGTGTGGTTGGCAATTCTCGTAATTTTTGTACCCTTGTATGGCATCAATTTGGGTGGAAATGAATTGTATTATAACTCATTTTTCGTCAGTAGTCTCGTTAAATTAATGGGTTTATTTGGCGTTTTTCAATTGCTGAAAGAACGCTATATTTTGGCTTTGCTCATCTTTGGTTTGGCGACTTTATTGCAGCCGGTGATTGGTACGCAGTTGTTTGTGACTTGTGCGGGTGTATTGTTTTTCGGGAAAATTTTGGGCGCAATTAAGATGGAATGGTGGCGGTGGGCTTTGGGTGTATTGGCATTTATAATGACAGGTGGTTTGTGGGTGGTCTTTTTGAAATTCTTTTTTGAAGATAAAGGCATTACCAATGCTCAATTTTTTGAAATTCTTTTTGAATTTCGCTCGCCGCACCATTATCTTCCGATGGAATATGGCTGGATTAATTACTTGATAATCATTCCTTTAATACTATTCGGAACTATTTTTTATTTAATCAGAAACAAAAAAATCGGCTTGTTCTTTTTGATTTCGTGCTTGGGGATCTTGGTGTATTTTATCCTCGTCGAAGGCTTTTCTGAGGTCAATGCGGCTTCCTTACAATGGTTTAAAATGACCATTTGGATGGAAGCATTTTCGGTAATTGCGGTGTTTTCAATAGTAGAAAAAAAGTTAAAATTTTTACAAGAAAAAATACTCGCTCAAATTGCATTTCCTGTGTTGGCGTGTGTGGGGGCAGGCGTGTTGTACGTGCTGATTTTTAGTCGCTCGCTCATCTTTTGGAATGTACCCTTTGATTTCGGCAAACAACGACAAACCGAAGCGGCGGCAAATATCAGCTATCTCATCAATAAAAAAACGGCGGAAGATGCCTTGTTTTTGCATCCCATAAATTTTACCACATTAAAAGTATACGGAGAGCGCAGTTCGATGGTAGATTATAAAGTATTGGTACACAGAAAAGTAGCGATGGCAGATTGGTATAAACGCATACAAGATGTGTATGGTGTGGATGTCAATTCACGCGAAGTAGGCTTGGAATTATTTGATATGGCAGATGAAAATTACCGTAATTTGACAGAGATTGATATTAAAAATTTACAAAAAAAATACGGCATCACACATTTACTAACTTTCAAAAATCATCAACTCAATTTTCCGCAAATTATTAAAAATCAGGAGTTTATAGTTTATTTTGTTGAATAATTTTTGTGAATTGTTGATTTGTTGACTTATTGACTTGCCGAAATTTCATCAATTCAACAACTCGTCAGCTCAACAAATCGTCATTTAAAACAAACAAAAATAAGCGCATGAGCGTTTTATTTCATGTGAAAACTTCCTAAATTTGGGCAAAAATAAAAATAATGAAAAATATACTAAAAGCAACGATACTTGTATTGATAACAGGCTTGATATTGCAATGCGCTCCGCCCGACAAAAATACTACGATTAGTGGAAAAATTGACGGGGCAGCCAACTTGGGCATTATATTGGAAAAAGTCACGCCTGCCGCACCGAATAAAGCCATTGCCAACACAAATGCCGATACCGAAGGTCACTTTGAGGTGAATATAGAAAATTTTGAACCCGGTTTGTACATCTTGCAAGTTGGGGCGCAAAAACCGATGTTGGTCTTCAATGGTAAAGAAAAAAATATACACATCAAGGCAGGTGTGCGGGATTTGGGCATTAGCAATTATAATGTGACCGGCTCAAAAGAAGCGAACATTTTCCAGTCATTTGTAAGTAAATTTCCTACTGGAAATATTCCCGAAGAACAAGTCAGAAACTTCGTAGATACGACGAGTAGCAGCATGGCAGGTATGTTTATGGCATTTACGCGCCTACGTGTAGAGACGAATAAGCCGACTTATGATAAAATCACTCAACGATTTGCAAGCGATTATCCCAACTCTCCCTATATCGCAGGTTACAATGCACTCGTAGAACAAGCAAGGCAACAAACTGAGCAGAGAAAGGCGCGTGAGGCAGTATCAAAAATCAAAGTGGGCGAATTGGCACCGGATATTTCGCTACCCTCGCCGGATGGAAAGACCTACAAATTGTCCGATTTGCGCGGGCAGATTGTATTGATTGATTTTTGGGCGAGTTGGTGCAAACCCTGCCGTATCAACAATCCATACTTGGTCAGAACCTATAACAAATACAAAGATAAAGGCTTTACGGTATACAGCGTTTCGCTTGACCGAAAAGGGCAAGAACAGCGTTGGGTAGATGCCATCGAGAAAGATAATCTGACTTGGGAATACCACGTCAGCGACCTCAAATTCTGGAAGTCACAACCCGCCCAAGAGTATGGGGTCAAAGGGATTCCCAAGACTTTCCTATTGGATAAAGACGGCAAAATCGCTGCTATCGACCCGAAAGGACCTAAATTGGATGCGGCTATTGATAGGCTTCTTTGATAATGATTAATGCTTAATTTTTATGTAAAAATGCAAGTAGTACGCGAGTATTATATGTCATTATTTTTATTGTTTAATAATTTTAAAATCAAATAAATATACGAAAATTTCACGTCCACTTGTATTATACAAATTTAACAGGAACGTGAGTGCTTAATGCTTAATTTTTGTGTAAAAATGCGAGTAGTACGCGAGTATTATATGTCATCATTTTTATTGTTTTCATTAATCATTAACCATTAACCATTATTTATGTCCGATATGCTCCACAAAATAGCCATTACCCGCATACCGAGGGTCGGGGGCGTGCTTGCCAAAAATCTGATTAGTTATTGTGGAGGTGCGGAGGCGGTCTTTAGCGCGAACAAACGCGAACTGCTCAAAATACCGGGCATTGGTCCGGTGATTGCCGAAAATATCATTTCGCAGAATGTCTTGCGCGAAGCAGAAGTCGAAATGGCTTGGATGGAACGCCACGATATTCAGCCGATTTTTTATTTGGATGATAGCTACCCTTTGCGGCTGCGTCCTTACGAAGAAGCACCGCTTGTCTTGTTTTATAAAGGCAATGCTGACCTCAATGCGGCGCGTACCGTTGCTATCGTGGGTACGCGCAAACCTACCGAGCGCGGCAAATTGATTTGTGAAGAAATTGTAGAGGGTTTGAAAAAATATGAGGTGCAAATCATCAGTGGATTGGCTTACGGAATAGATGTAACTGCCCACAAAAAATGTGTAAAAACCGACGTGCCGACCATCGGAGTTTTGGGGCATGGCTTGGATAGAATTTATCCGCCCGAACACCGAAGCATCGGTATGGAAATGTGCGAAAAAGGCGGTTTGCTCACCGAATTTTCTTATCAGGTACAACCCAAACGCGAGCATTTCCCCATGAGAAATCGTATCATAGCTGCTATGAGTGATGCCTTAATTGTCGTAGAATCGGGCGAAGGTGGCGGGTCAATTATCAGTGCAGAATTGGGCAACAAATATGGCAAAGCTGTATTTGCCGTACCGGGGCGTTTGCGGGATGATTATTCAAAAGGTTGCAATTTGCTCATCAAAAGCCGTAAAGCACGTTTGTTGGAAAATGCGGGTGACGTAGCTGCTTTACTTGAATGGGACAATCAGCCGCCCTCAAGCCCCAAACTTCGGGAAAAGTTATTGGCTGATTTGAATGAGAATGAAAAAATAATCGTCAACATTCTGCAGAATGTTGACGATATGACGATTGATAAAATCACCTTTGAATCCCGACTTGCACCTGCTCAAATTTCATCTATCCTCTTGAATCTCGAATTTCAAGGTATTATCAAAAATCTGCCGGGCAAACGGTATATGTTGTGTTGAATGTGCTGACGTACCGATGTGCTGACGTATTCAATATTAACATGTTCGCCAAATTGGGTATTCAGTATTTTTTGATTATTAGTTAAATATAATCATAATTTGTATTAGTTTAAAATTTAACTATTTACAAAAATAAAAATAAATAAATTACTCGCGTTCGATTTGTAATTTTTAATTTGGCGAACACATTGCAATATATGTGTGTATTTTTTTGCGAAGCAAAAAATAAAACACATCAACACATCAACACATCAACACATCAACACATCAACACATCAACACATCAACACATCAACACATCAACACATCAACACATCAACACATCAACACATCAACACGTTCTATGCTCTCGGC
>CALCMV010000026.1 GCA_937967535.1 uncultured Saprospiraceae bacterium | reverse complement strand
TTATTTGGAATTTGTCAGTATCTAAATTTAATGTGTGTTTAACCATAAATAAGGAATTTACAATTAATTAATTTGGAGTTTGATGAGTATTGAATAATAATGTATATTTTGTGTGGATGTATTTTTGTTCGTTGTATTTTTTTTGATATAAACTGATTTAATTCAATTTAATTGTATTTCAATTGGGTGATTTGTATTACTTTAAATGTCTCTTAACGTATTTCTTAAATTTAAATGAATGAGTGGTGTCCACCAATTTGTAATACGCACTCTATTCAATTTAAATAATTTTTTTGAAAATAAAAATAAAAAAACGATATTTATTATTTTTTCATCTCTAAAATAAAATTCATATGAAAATTATTTACAACTATTTACACTTTAGCCTAAAAAAAATGCTTAACGCTACGCTAATTTTAACTTTAGCAACTTTTCTAATTACACCTGCACAGGCGAATGTCATTATCTCAGCAGTATATGACGGACCGCTATCGGGCGGTACACCGAAGGGGGTAGAACTCTATGCTACTGCTGATATTGCCGACTTGAGTATCTACGGCATTGGTTCGGCAAATAACGGACAAGGTACTGATGATGAGGAATTTACCTTTCCTGCGATGAATATTTCGGCAGGAACATTCATTTATGTGACAACGGAAGCCGACCCTTTTATGACTTATTTTGGTTTCGCGCCTGATTTTGAAGATGGTTCGATGGCAATTAATGGCGATGATGCCGTTGAGCTATTTATGAATGGTAATGTAATTGATGTATTTGGCGATATTAATGTGGATGGCAGCGGTACGAGTTGGGAGTATCTCGATGGTTGGGCATATCGAAATGATGGTACCGGACCGGATGGTACTACTTTCGTGGAAAGCAATTGGACTTATAGCGGTGTGGATGCCTTTGACGGTTGTTCGGACAATGCGACTTGCGGGGGAATGATGCCTTTGGGTTCTTATTCGCCGATGATGTCCTCTACATCAGAATTTGATTTTACGACAAGCGGTTTTAGCGTAGCGGAAGGTGATGATGCCAATGTGAATGTTGCGCTTAGTGTCGCGGCAGATTGTTCGGTTGATGTGTCATTGGATGCGAGCAGCACCGCACCGGCTACGGATTTTACGTTTATGAATCAGACACTTACATTTACCGAAGGTGGCGATTTGACACAGACCATAAGCATAGCAACGGTGGATAATATGGATACAGACGGCGAGCGTACTATCGTATTGAATCTGGAAAATAGCGGCGGTACATGCAGCATTGGCAGTGTAAGTCAGCTGACGATTACAATTACGGATAATGACTTTCAAATCGTTGATATTGCGGATGTTACGGGCGAAGATGCAGATGGTGTAGCAACTTCACTTGGCGCATTGGTGCAGATGACGGGCGTGGCATATTGCGCTGATTTTCGTGGTGGAGGCGGTTATGATTTTGGCTTGACAGATGCTACCGGAGCTATCTCGGTTTTTTCTTTTGATGATGTGGATGATTATGTGCTAACAGAGGGTGATGAGTTGCAGATTGTGGGAGTAATCAACCAATTTCGGGGCTTGACACAGTTGATGCCAAATCAAATTACGGTCTTGTCGCAGGGCAATTCGCTTGATTATGTGCAGGTAGATGAATTGAGCGAGGCTACGGAGTCCATGCCGGTGTCTTTATCGGGTTGGAGTGTTGTAGACCCTTCGCAGATAGGCGAAACGGGCAGTAGTTTTAATGTTGATTTGACGAATGGCAGTAATACTGTCCTTATGCGTATTGATTCGGATGCCAATATTCCGTCTGAAGCTATTCCGACTGATGCTCCTTTTAATTTGAATGGTATTAGCGGACAGTTTTCTTCTTCGGGCGATGCGCCGTTTTTGGATGGCTATCAGGTGCGTCCTTGCGATATAAACGATATTGCTACGAGTACTGTCCCTGCCTTCGCCGCACAATTTTCCATCTTCCCCAATCCGGTCAGCGACCAACTTATCATTCAAACTGATATGAGCGATTATCAAATTGTGATAAACGATGTACTTGGTCGTCAGGTATTTACACAAATCGGAAATGAAACTACAAATATTGATATGTCGTCATTGACACAAGGTATGTATTTTATTACCATCAGCTTGGAAGATGTAGTTTGGTCGGCAGAGAAAATTATTAAAGAGTAAGAGAGAAGAGAGAGATGAGATGTGAGAGATGAGACGAGAGAGATGAGACGTGAGACCAGAAAATCACAGAAAATTCTCTGGTCTCACGTCTTACCTCTCTCGTCTATTAACGCTTTTTTCAAGTCGTCGAGTTTCTTTTAAGAAAACAGTTTAAAATTTTAATTCATAAGAAATGTAAGGTAATATAGGAAATAAAGTAAACTGATGTAGGCTGGTATCTCCTTGTTCGTTTTTATCATAAAAAATAAAATATGGATTATGTTTGTTGTACAAATTATATACGCCTAATGTGGTTATTCTGGTTTGTGGTTTACCTTTTCTCGTTCCCTTTCTTGTGAAATTAAAATTAATGTCTAGACGATGATAAGTAGGCATTCGATAATTATTACGTTGGTCAAATAACTGGGCATTATGCGGACCAAAGTTAAGCTCATAGAATGAGCTATCATCGAAAAGGTCAAAGGTTTCCAGTGCATACTGAGCATCAGCGAGGGTGAGGGCATGACCACTTTCTAAAGTCCATGTTGCACTCATCGAAACTTTAGGACCGGGCTGCCATATCGCTACAATATCAAGCACATGGGGTCGGTCAAATTTGTAAGGAAAAACCCTTCCCGAATTTAAATTATCGAAAACCCGAGTATTTTTTGACCATGTATATGCCAACCAGCCATTGAACTTCCCCGTTTTCTTTTTAAGTAAAAATTCGACACCGTAAACAGTGCCTATTCCATTTGTCTCCACATTATCCTGCCAATCTTCGCCTCCAGTGAAAAAAGATACACCTTGTTGAAATTCAATTTGTTGATACATTTTTTTATAAAAAGCATCCAACTCAAAAGAGAATCGGTCTGTATTCCACTGTCCGCCCAAGCTTACTTGGTCTGCTATGGCAGGGCGCACTCTATCCGTAGCGGGTAGCCACAGGTCGGTCGGTAGCCCTGCACCCGAATTGGACAGCAAATGAAGATTCTGCACCATGCGTGAATAAGTCGTATTGATGCTGAGTTTTTCATTCATTGTATAGTTGGCTACAAATCGGGGTTGTAGTGAGGGAAATATTTTTTTATCTGTAAAAAACAAAGCGGTATGCAAACCGATATTCATGCTTAGTTTTTTGCCGAGTTCGGGTTCTACTTCGACATAAGCTCCCAAGGTTGAAGATTGTCTGATTGCGCCTCCTTCGGATTGTTCGATATTTTCCTCATCCGGTCTTTGTTGAAACAAATAAATGCCCGGCTGTCGGAATCTTGGCGTATCGGCTGTCAAACCAAAACGATAAGTAGATTTGCCATGAAATTCATGGTGGAGTTTCAGACTAAAGTCTTGAATACCGGAAGTCAAATCAGCTATATTTTTTTGAGGTGGCGTATCAGCGTTCTCAACAGTTCGGTTGACATTCAATCCCTTATAGTAATTGAAGCGAGAATAGGAAAGAATATAATTGGCAAAAAAACGTTCTCCGTAGAGATGATTCCAGCGAATGGCACCGGCTATATTTCCCCAATTATTTCCGATTCGGCTTTTGAGTGTGTATTGTTCTCCTTGAAATTCATCTTCGGTATTTTGCTTAATAAAAAGCCTATCTTCGCCGGCATAAAAACTGAAATAAACCCTGTCTCGTTCAGATATTTTATAATTAATCTTAGCCGTGCCATCGTAAAAATAGAAACCTGCCGAAAATTCATTACCGGAATTGATAAGAGAGGCAAGTCGGGTAAATAAATCAAGATTACTGCGTCGAAGCGTGACCAATGCCGAAACTTTGTCTTTTTTTATAGGACCTGAAAAGCTGATTTTTGAAGAAAGCACACCCAATGAAAATTGCTTTTTCCATTTATCAAAACCACCATCTTTCAGTCTCACATCCACAACAGACGATAAACGCCCTGCAAAACGCGCCGGAAATCCACCCTTATACAAGCGAATAGAATTAATGGCATCTGCATCAATTACAGAGACAAAACCGCCAATATGATTAGCGAAATAAAGTGGTACGTCATCCAAAAGTATCAGGTTTTGGTCAGGCGAGCCACCTCTGACATGCAAGGCACTTGAGCCTTCCGAACCGCCTTGTATGCCGGGCATCAATTGGAACGCCCGCAATGCGTCCGTTTCTCCAAGCAATCGTGGGATTTGTTTGATTTCTTTTGGAGTGATTTGTACAATTGTTCCGCTTGTTTTGGGTAAGGCGTAGTTTTGTGCTTTTACCTCAACCGTAGAAAGTTCATTTAGAGAAGGCGGAAGTTGGAAAATAAGCGTTGTATCTTGTTTTGGTGAAAGCTCAAATAAACGACTTTCATAACCCAAATAATCCACCTTCACTCGGCTTGTTTTTTCTTGATTAATTTCCATACTAAAAAAACCAAATTCATTGGTAATCGTAGATGAAGCATAATCAGGCTTAGTGTATAGCGTAGCTCCAATGAGTCGTTCTCCGCTAATGCTGTCTTGTACGTACCCTGCGAGAGTTATTTTTTGTGCTTCATTTTTTCCGAAAAAAAACAGACACAAAAATAGGATAAAATATATTCGTTTTTTCATTAATCCAATTTGATAATTTGTGTATTCACTCCTGCAAAAACGCCGAGTCCGCCTTCTACGTTTGAATACATAGGCGTGGGGTCGGGAGCAAATATAACCCGTTGAAAGTCCTCTAAAATTGCATCACTGACATCAGCAATACCTTCGCCTACTCGTTGTGTGTAGCGGTGACGTGTCCAGCTTTTTACTGATTCATAATAGGCTTCACTTACATTCCTGAAAAGTAAATAAACACCGTCTTCTTCAAGCCCGAAGGGTGTACCGGGCATAGGAATAGTACGAGTTGCACCCGTAAAATTTTGTTCGAATTGTACTAATTGACCATCAAATAATTCATCTGAAAAATACATAGTCCAAGGTTGAAAGTCTTGGTCACCTTCGTTGTTCAATATGGTATTGGGTTGATAAAGCCTACGAACTTGTATAAAAGAAGTGTCATTCAAGGAAAAACTCCTCCAACTAAATACGAACAATTCATAATAGTCTTTTTGATTAGGTGGGTCTGTAAATCGTACACTAAGCCTACTGACATTATCTCCATGTTCATCCATAAAACCTGCACTGCCGAAGGTGGCATCATTATTCACAAAAGAGCGAGTCGGTATGCTATCGGTTGCGGTGAGTGTATCTCCTTCAGGAAATACTGCCATCGCTGAGAGTACGCTACCTGTCTGTGCGAATAGGTCAGGTATTGTGCAGTATCCGTTCGCGTCAGGCGATGTCTCTGCCACTAATTCGCCATCTTGCCAAAAAAATACTTGCGCTTCTTCGGGTGTATTGATTTGTTCTGCAAGCGGATTGGCAGTATAGGTTAATCGAAAAACGGAAGGATAGCCACCAACGGAGAATATGCCGTTCATTACAGGGAATTGATGGTCTGTGCCGTTTTGTAGTGTGAGTTCTTTTACGCAAGCTGTCAGACATATGAATAATGAGGTAATGAGTAAAATATAGCGGGCTTTAATTGTTTTCATTCTTATTAATTTAGGAGAAGTGACTAACCGGAATCTTAAAGATTCCGGTTAGTTGATGTATCAATTTATATAGCGAAAATATTTAGTCGTTTATTCTTCATACTCAAAGTTGAACGATGTACCGTTATATGTTGAAGTTAAAATACCATCCACAAAAAAGGCATTGGAAAAATAACCGTAGCCTTCCGGCCAATCACCGTCCGCTGACCAAACTCCGTGAGGAGTTTGGTTGAAATATCCATTATTAGTAGAAGGATAAGATGCAGAGTGTGGTGATGTCGGACAGGGATAGTTTGGATTCCCTGTACAACTATATGAAGGGATATTATTGGTGAAATGCGTTGAAGTTAATCCGCACAGATTACCATTATAAAGAGAATACTCATACCACCATTGATTAGTGAAAGAAAACGAGGGAGAAAAACTTCCGGTATATTTCCAGTTACCCCAAAAGTTTCTCCTTTGAGCTTCGGTTCGTACTGTATGAACCACTCTCAGGTATCTTGCACAGTCTGTATCTACCAAACCATATTGTGGATAAGATTGACCGTCAAGCCATACTCTGTATCGTCTTCGATTGCCTTGGTTTTCCCAAGCCTCGTCAGTATTATTTACTGTCCAGTTATGAGTCATAGCTTTTTCGTTATTTGTATTTTTATCTTCTATGGAAACAACGAATGTATCATCAATGTGAGTGTCTTTGATAGCCTGTAATTGCGGAATTTTTGTAAAATCCCCATCCAAGATAATCTTAAAACCCTCTTTTGTGTATTGATAAATTTTATTTTCCATCTTGACGAATCCATCTAAGTTGAGTATTGGTGCCATAGAAGGGTCAGTCACGCCATAACCGAAGTAGCTTGTACCGTCATTATCCTTTATGATTTTGATAACTCCTCTGTTCATCATCTCTTTATAGAGGTTGGAGTTGATTTCCGGCATATCTCTGTACTTTTTTTGTTCGTCTAAGGGAAGGCTCCCATAGTAATCACTTATAGCATCTTCTGCCACTACTACGGCATTAAATGCACCATAAATCGTATTTACACCTGTTTGTGTTTCCCATTGATTAAAGTCTTCTATGGATAGTGAACGTAACTCCACAAGAGTTAAGTCCATATCTTCCCGACTTTCAAATACAAGCATACCGTTTTCTACGGTAAATTTTTGGTCAACATTGCTTTCCACAACAGTTTCCAAAATACTGTCGGATTTATTACCTGGACTTTGGACATTTTGGAAATTAGGTAACTGGGAAATTCGGGTTTAAATCATAAGTAATTGATTATCAGTTATTTAATTTTTATTAAGGTAATAAATATTCAATTAATTAAATTTTATAATTATTTGATAAAAAAC
>CALCMV010000025.1 GCA_937967535.1 uncultured Saprospiraceae bacterium | reverse complement strand
GCCGGACCGGAATAACATAAATAGACATCCAGCAAACCATCTGCATTAATATCGACCAAAGAAATACCCGTTCCTACCGCATTTTTATTATATAAATTTTCATTCAAATTAATTTTCTTAAATTTCATATTCCCCTCATTCACATACAAAAAAGCCCCTCCAAAATTGCTCTGAAAGAAAATATCGGGCAAGTCATCATTATTCAAATCGCCCGTAGCGACCCCCGCACCATTATACAGGTACAAATAATTGAAATAGTTAATTTTAGTGTTAAATTCATCCACGCGATTGACGAAATCAATGCCTGATTGTCCGCTGTTGATTTGGCGAAATTTGGTGCTAGTCTTTGTGTTCTTGTCTTCTTGTGTTAGCGTGTTATTGTTAGTTGTTTCTGTGGTTTTATCATTTGCACAATTACAAAAGCAAATGCAAGAAAATATAATTAGTGCAGCGATTATGAGTCTCATATTTTGACAGTTGGTATTATTCAGATTTGGAAAGAGAAAAACGATAAAATTTTGGGTAAAATTAAACATTTCCAAGCCCTTTATTTTTGTTTTTTTGTAAAAATATAAAATATCATTGAATCAAAATAGGTTTGCCAAATATTCCCTTTTCGATAGCCTTATTCGTCAAAATAATCAGTCATTTTTGATGTCACATTTTTCAGGTATATTTCATTTAATACTTCCTTAACATTTAAATGCTTAAAAACACCTTTTATACCCTTAAAAAACGTGTATTTTAGCAAATTGACAACCTTTGAAAAATATTTTCGTACATAGCGGAAAATAATGTTTTAAAGTGCCTTCGATTTGTCACGTAATTCGTTACCTTTGCGCTATAAAAGCGTCTTATTTTCAAAGAATGTTTTCTGAATGAAGGAATGAATGAATTATATCAGGTTGAGAGTTGCCGAGTTACGAGTTATGAATTAGTTGAAAATGCTTAGAAAAAGAAGCGATTCCGGCATTTGGTAATTACAATCTGACTCACATATATACTAATAATCCAAATAGAAATATCTTATCTTACATTAAGATAATTAAAAATATTTGAATCCTCAAATTAAAAAAGATACTAACTATTAATTCCCAAAACTCATTCATTCAAAATTCACTCATTACACATTTTAAGCATTTCATCATTCTGACATTTCAGCATTAATATACGTGCGATTAATGAAATTTTTCAATTTTTTTACACAAGAGATAGCAATAGATTTGGGTACAGCCAACACCCTTATTATTCAGGACGACCAAGTAGTGGTTGACGAACCTTCGATTGTAGCCATTGACAGGCGCAGCGGAGAAGCTATCGCTGTGGGTAAAAAAGCCATGATGATGCACGAAAAAACACATGGCGAAATCAAAACCATTCGTCCGCTAAAAGATGGTGTGATTGCCGACTTTCAGGCTGCCGAAAGTATGATTGAGGGCTTCATCAATATGACGGGTACGCGCAAGCGTTTTTTCAGCAACCTGAAAATGGTGATTTGTATTCCTTCGGGCATCACAGAAGTAGAAAAACGTGCGGTTTTTGATTCGGCAGAACACGTAGATGCAAAGGAGACTTACCTCATCCACGAACCCATGGCAGCCGCACTCGGTATTGGTTTGAATGTAGAAGAACCCATTGGCAATATGATTATTGACATAGGCGGCGGTACTACCGAGATTGCAGTCATCGCCCTATCGGGAATTGTGTGTGACCAATCCATACGTATTGCAGGTGATGAGTTTACGAATGATATTACAAATTATATGAAACGCCAGCACAATATTCTCATCGGAGAACGTACTGCCGAGCGTATCAAAATAAACGTGGGTTCTGCCCTACATGAATTGGATGAACCGCCCGAAGATTTCCCCGTCAATGGGCGCGACCTGATGACAGGTATTCCCAAGCAAATCACCGTCTCGTATTCCGAAATATCTCATGCACTCGACAAGTCCATTTCCAAAGTGGAAGATGCGATTTTGAAGGCATTGGAAAATACACCGCCGGAGTTGGCAGCCGATATTTATCAGACAGGCTTGTACCTCACAGGCGGTGGCGCACTCTTGCGCGGACTCGACAAACGCATCGCCCAAAAAACCAAATTACAAGTACATGTAGCCGACGACCCACTCCGCGCCGTAGTACGCGGTACGGGCAAGGCATTGAAAAATATTGATAAATACACTTTCTTAATTGACCGTAAGAGTACTTAGAAAAGTTCAAGTTCAAGCACAAGTTCAAGTTCAAGTTTTTTTAATTTGCTACGCAAATTACTTCTATAAAATTTAGTATTTGGTGAAGCCAAATCATAACTTGAACTTGCGCTTGAACTTGAACTTGAACTTATCATGAACAATTTAATTAATTTTCTGGTCAGATTTCACGGCTTCTTCCTGTTTACGTTTTTGGAAGTAGCGGCGGTGTATTTGATGGTCAATTATAATGATTTTCACAACAACGTGTATTTCCACTCTTCTAATGTGGTTTCCGGTTTTTTTACAAAAAAACAAAATAATATCAGCGAATATTTTCATCTCCGCGAAATCAACGACAGTCTCGCCAACGCTCAAAACGAGTATCTCAATCGTCAGCCAAATACCTATTACAATCATCACATCGAATCTCAAATCGTAGAAGATACTTTGTTTGAAAAACGCTACAACTACATCAGCGCAAAAGTCATCAGCAATACCACCAACCAGCCCAACAACACCATGACGCTCGACAGAGGCAGTCGGCATGGAATCGTGACGGATGCAGGAGTGGTGAGCAATGGCAGTGTGGCAGGTATTGTATTAAAATCTTCTAAAAACTATAGTGTAGTGATGTCTTTGCTACACCGCGATGTACGGGTCAATTCCAAGTTTAAAAAACACAATCATTTCGGTTCATTGGCATGGCAAGGCAACAACCCGCGCATCATGGCACTCGAAAATATCCCCAAACATGCCAGCGTAGCCGTAGGCGATACGATAGTCACCAATAATTTTTCGGATATTTTTCCGGCAAATATCATGATAGGCACAGTGGCTAAACACGAATTGCCCCCCGGCAGCAATTATCACAAAATTGATGTGCGATTAACCACTGATTTCTCGAACATCCAATACGTTAATGTCGTCGAATCTCTCATGGGTGATGAAAGACGTACTTTAGAGGCATCTGTTAGTAAATGAGTTTATTGAGTTTATGAACTTCATCAACCAATAAACTCCGAAGAAAGTAATGAATCCGACTCTAATCCACTTAATTCGCTTTGTGGCACTGATACTTGTGCAGGTCTTGATATTGAAAAATATCGACTTGGGCAGCTATGCTTATTACTTTAAAATCTGGATGTATCCTTTGGCATTACTGATGCTGCCCTTGCGACTACCTGTGGGCGTTTCGCTGCTCATCGCTTTTGCCACCGGGCTTGTAGTAGATATGTTTTATGATAGCGCAGGAATGCACGCAGGTGCTTGTGTGGCAATGATGTTTTTTCGTCCCTTATTTGTCAATATCCTTGAGCCGCGCGGTGGTTATGACAATAATCCTTTGCCAAGCCGCGTCAAGTTAGGTACGCCCTGGTTTTTGCAGTATGTTGCTCTTTGTCTTGCTGTTTTTGTAGTCATATATTCCTTGTATGAGACCTTTTTATTTGAGAAAATTAATGTGGCATTTATTAAGGCGGTGTTTACTTACCTCGTCTCTTTTCCGGTGATATTGCTACCTGTTTTCATTTTTAATTTGGGAAGGAAATAGTGATTGTAGGATTGTTGTTATTTTGTAGTTAAATCTTGAAATCTCGGCTATCAGTTCATAGTTGCCAGTTCATAGTTCATAGTTTTTTACAATTCATTGGATAACATCCCGATAACTATACGGGATTGTAAATTACTAATTATCAAAGTTGAGCAAACTTAAACGGGTAGCCGAATCATACTACTATACATGATGAGAACCTTGCCACAAAGTCACAAAGACACAAAGGGTAAATCGCTGATAATTAAGTAAATATAATTTTTAAAATTCTTTGTGTCTTTGTGCCTTCGTGGCGATGTATAGTAGTATGTAGCCGAATAAAGAAAAGAATAATTACAAGGGTAAAGTAATCTTGACTAATTCAACACCCCAACAACTCATCAACCCAACAATTCAACAACCCAACAACTCATCAATTCATCAACATGAAAGATACATTTCAAGAAAGAAAACATGTCATTCGTTTCGTCTTTGCTTTGGGGGCATTGGTGCTGTTGGGGCGTAGTTTTCACTTGCAAATGTTGGATACGGAGTACATCAGCAAGGCGGAGCGATTTGGGCGATATTATACGACGATTTACCCTTCGCGCGGCTTGATATTTGACCGGAATGGCAAATTGCTCGTTCAGAACGACCCGATGTACGATATTACCGCCACCTATAATGATGTCAGAGATATTGATACGACCAAACTGTGTGATTTATTAGGCATTAATAAAATCATTTTTGAAAAAAATCTCAACAAAAATTTTGACAGCGACCACCGCTACACCCGCTACAAGCCTTTTATTTTCTTGCCCAAAGTCTCTTCACTTACCTATGCGAAGTTTCAGGAAAGTCAGTATCAATTTCCCGGATTTCAGGCAGAATTGCGGAATGTGCGGACCTATTATTATCAATGCGGGGCGCATGTTTTGGGCTACATTAGCGAGGTGGATGAGCGACAGGTAGCTCGCTCAAATTATTATGATGATGGCGATTACATCGGCGAATCGGGCATGGAAAAACAGTATGAAAAGGAGTTGCGCGGACAACGGGGAAAGCAATATTTTACTCGCGACAATATGGGGCGCGTGGCAGATAGCTATAAAGAAGGAAAATTAGATCAAATTGCCGTTTCCGGCAAAAATCTGGTCACATCGCTCGATATTGAATTGCAAAAGTACGGCGAGGAATTGATGCGAAATAAGAAGGGCAGTATCGTAGCCATAGAGCCGAGTACGGGAGAAATTTTGGCATTTATCAGTAGTCCGAGTTATTCGCCTAATATGTTGAGAATCAGTCGTGGGCGCGGACAGGCATTTGCTGCCTTGCAAGCTGATACGCTCAAGCCGCTGTTCAATCGTGCGCTCAATGCACAGTACCCGCCGGGTTCTACATTCAAGCCTTTGATGTCGCTGATTGCTTTGGAAGAAAAGGCGATTTGGTCGGGTACGGGGATTCAGTGTCCCGGATTTTATATGGTCAATAACAAACGCTACGGCTGCCGTCCGCATCCCGAACCGATTACGAATATGGCACGCGCACTCAAATATTCGTGCAACTCGTATTATTGGCGGGCATTTCGCAACGTGGTGGATAAAAAAAGCAACACCCCTAGCGGCGTGGATGCTTGGGCAAGCTATGTACGCAGTTTTGGTTTGGGCAAACCGCTTGGTATTGATATTGAAGGCGAAAAAGGCGGCAATGTACCCGATGCCGCTACTTATAATAAGGTCTATCCTGATTTTGCGTGGAAAGCACCTACGGTGATGTCGGTGGCTATCGGGCAAGGCGAGTTGCAGGTCACACCGATTCAACTGGCAAATATGGCGGCTATCATCGCCAATCGCGGTCATTATTACACACCGCATTTAGCAAAAGGATTCTTGCAAAATGATACACTATACTCTATTAAAAATTACGAAAAACAAACTACACTACTTACTGATGCCAGTGATTATAAAGCCGTTATACGCGGTATGGAATACGTCATTGAAAATACCAATTCGGCGATAACCGATATTAGTTTTTGCGGAAAAACGGGTACGGTAGAAAATCCGCATGGCGAAGACCACTCTACATTTATCGGTTTTGCGCCAAAGGATAATCCGAAAATTGCCATCGCTGTGTATGTCGAAAATTCGGGCTTTGGCTCTACCTATGCGCGTCCGATAGCGAGTTTTATGGTCGAAAAATATCTCAAACGCCAAATAGAAGGCGAAGAAGAAACACCACGTAAATTGTTGGAAAAGAAGATGTTGGAGGCGAATTTGGTCGAATAACCAGACAGGAATGTATGGCTTACGTTAATAGGAATTCCACCGCGCACGCACGCCCATAACCTAGCGTAATGCCTCCGGCTTGCGCCGCGTACTATTTGCTTATTTAATAATTTTACAAAAAACGAAAAAACGTTCTATTCACGTTAATTTAGCATTTGCAAAATAAAAAAAAATCTGCGTAGTCCACATTCACCGAAACGAACAAACATAAAAATGCTGTGCCACACCTCACAGCGCAACACAGCATGTTCATTAAAATTCTCTCGTCTCACCTCTCTCGTCTCTAATTCTTATACACTTGCTTAGTCTCTATCACTTCTCCACCAACAAACCATACCACCCAATACGTACCTGTAGGTAGCGTAGAGATGTCTATGGTCGTTTGGCGGAGGGTATCGCCTACATTATATTGTTTTTGGAGGTTGCCGAGATTGTCATATACACCGATGTAGGTATCTTCTATGTATGGTAGTTCTTCATCTTCAATCGGGTTGAATTGGACA
>CALCMV010000024.1 GCA_937967535.1 uncultured Saprospiraceae bacterium | reverse complement strand
AAATCAAAAATCAAAAATCAAAAATCAAAAATCAAAAATCAAAAATCAAAAATCAAAAATCAAAAATCAAAAATCAAAAATCAAAAATCAAAAATCAAAAATCAAAAATCAAAAATCAAAAATCACTCAATAATGACGGGTCTGCCACGTACCATTGAGCGCGTTCTACGGTATAGCCAAATGTGGCGTGAGGCAGCAGAGGATTGAGCGATTCGGAGAGGGCTTGGGCTTGTTTGCGAGGTACGCTGATACTTAACTCGTTCTTATTCAATAGTTTAAAAAACATAACGGTGTGTCCTGATACTTCGAGTCCGTAGGGTGAAGTTTGTACATCTTTGGAATAGACCCAGACGATTTGCTTAGGATTTTCCGTAATTTGTAGCCAAACAGGGTGGCGGCGGGCTTGCCACACCACAAGCGTTTCGTACAAGAATTTGACCCCCAAAACCAGCAAAGTCAATCCCGCCAATGCACAGACCAAACTCAATTTTACCGTACCGGAAAAACACATCAACACCGCAAATGTCAATCCACCTGCCAACATAATTGCTGCCGCCAAGAGCTTTAAATTGCGCTCTCGAATGAGAATACGTTCCAGTAAATGTAGATTTTTCATTGTCGCATTGAACTAGTGCAATCGGTCAAATTCTTCTATCACACTCACGATATTATACAAATCTTCGTAAAATTCGCTCACCAATTTAAAACTAACATTAGAACGGAAAATATGAGGTTCGAGAATATCTTTGGGTTCCCATACCGCGATATAAACATGACCATCCGCAAATGACATATAGACTTTCTTATTTATTTTTTTGGCAAATTCATATAATACCCCAAAAAATGATTCGTGAATGATGAGTTCCGTATTCGCCTGCGGACTGACGTAGGTGATAAATTTTTCGTTGAAATCAGGATATTTGACGTTTAACTGCCAATCGCCGCGTCGAATGAGGTCTTTGATAGTACGGGTCAGGTAAGGACGTTCTGCTTTGGGAATAATGACGATTTCTCCGGTAAATTCATTGGCTGTTTTTGCCCGAAAAAAAATACCACGAAATACAGGAATCATTGATGCGACCACCCGCGAATTTTGGCGCACATCCAACTCGCACAACTCAAAATGTTGCCGCCCAATCGTACCTGCGATATAGTCTTCGCCTTTATAATACGGTGCTTTGGAAGAGAAAAAACGGCTCTGCAGAAATTTTTCTTGTGGGATAAATGCCTTGTGGCTGTACTTCATATCGTGCTTGCTAAAATCCAAAATCATCTGTATGATTTTAGGCTTGAATCCGGCGATAAACTTTCGTATTCGCCAGCCTAAAAACGAACTCCAAGCCGCTATAGGAATCCAACTCAATAAGGCAATTGACGGTATTTGCAGACGGTATATCACAAAACCGGTGAGGGCAAACACCAAGACAGAGGTAGCAAAAAGCACCAACAAACGACGACGAGTTCGCTCCTGCCGCAACAATTCCGCATGTAATATCCGATTATAAAATAACCGAAAATCGTGTATGTCTTGCATTGTTTTATGGTTTCATGGTTTAACTTTTTGCTATACGAAAAGATAATATAACAATGACAATATAGTAGACAAAAATAAGGTAAATGATTATATGCGAGTTGCAAGGCGAATTCCTTTGTTAAAAATAGATATTTGAGTATTCAGACAGCTATTTTTCATAAAAACATTCGCCTTGCAACTATTCCCTATTCAATTTCTGATATATTCGCCAAATTACAAATCGAACGCGAGCAGTTTACTTATTTTTTATTTTTGTAAATATTTAAATGTTAAACTAATATAAATTATAATTTTAAATAATTTTTTTGAAAAACGTTCAACATCTACAAGTATGTTTGAATTTACAATTTAATTATTTACAAAAATAAAAACAAATAAGCTATTCACATTCGATGTGTAATTTTTAATTAGGCAAACATATTAAATTAGGTGATATGTAGCAATCCAACTTAAAATCGGCTCGACTGCTCCAATTCAGTAGAATAGAGTTCGTCGAGATTTTCAGTCAGAAAGTTAAGAACATTTTCTGACATAATCTTACTCACAATCTCTTCGGCGGTATAATCGAACATCAATCCTTTGATTTCTTCGACAGAAAACAAATCAAAAATCGGACGTGGTTCATTCAAAAAGGCGGTCATATCACGCGCCAAATCAGGATAATTGCCAACGGTCTGATAATTATCAACGGGGGTAATCATACCGTCAAAATCCGAACCTAAGCAAAAAATATCCCAGGCACTCGCCTCACCAATAGCTTGCACACCCGAAAGAATATTCGCCATAATGAGGTCAATGAGTGTCTCGCGGCGTTCTTGCGAACCGGGTACGGTGGCTTCGATGGCTTTTTTGCCTTTTGTACCTGTAATGCGGTTTTTATCCAACATCAGACCTACCAAACCGCCTGTTTTATGGATAAATTGTATGTCTTCTTTTGCGGGATTAATCGTCCAATTATTGAGGTAATATTCTTTATTTTTCTTCAAATTGTCTTTCTGACCAGCATAATCTTCGTGCGCCCAACTCAAATTACTTACCGCACAATGCCCGAAAATCACCGGCACAGTATCTCGCACGACCATCAAATCATCAAGATATTGATAATATTCCTGTCGGGATTGTAGGCTCATATGACGTACATCAATCAGTACACGCCTCCCTTCGCTGCGGTCAAGCAAGCGACGCATTACATCCATACCAAGCGGCGAAAATCCAACATCATTATTTTTTTGTTTGCCAAAAACAATCTCTTCGCGCCCTGTAAATGTGCGGGCTTGTCCGCACAAACCATTCCAATAAAAATGCGCTAAATTGATAGACATAACGGGATATTCCAAGACTTCTTTGCTGCCTTCTTTGAGCGATAAAACACCCTTGATACGGTCAACATTATTGAGTACATCTCGCCTATTTTCAGGGAGTTCGGTGAGGTCATTTTCCATATAATAGGAATTGCCGAGTGCATGACCACCTTCGATACTAAGAATAAGCCCGATTTTTGTTTTATCTTTAATGATGCTGCTCAAATGCGCTGCATTTTGGATAATTTCGTAAGTATAATCTACACCATCAATAGAGTAAGGTTGATGCTCCGAATCAATGACAAATTGCAAATTATCAGCAAGTTCGGTAAAGTAATCGTAATTGACACGATTGAGAAATTCACTCGTATAATTGATGCCCGTCACACAAGAATAAGTGCCGACACCTTTTTTGGTGACATTGAGCAATCGGGGGCGCATCATGCGTCTTTCGAGTGGCGTGAGCGATAGGAAAGCGATGCGCGTATTGCCTTTTATCATCGTCTCAAAATCGGATTGAGAACGACGCGGTACAGTTGATTTATTGACAAAAAAATTAGAGTAATGTTGGGAACAATTATGCTCGATAACGTCCCAATGATTATAGTCCGTTTTGTGGCGCGAATTAAAAGGTTTGATGCTCGTGTGTACATGAATATCCGCATAGGGGAGTTGGGCGGAAAGATTGGTCAGGAAAAATAGAATAAAAAATAAACAGTGGATAAATTGCTGAATGTTTCTTTTACGCATAGTTTCAATAAATAATTTTGAGTGAGTGAATTTTGATATGAGTAGTGGTCCAAAACTTAGGACTTGAACCAATAGAATAATACCTCGCAAAATCAAAAGCGCACACTTATGAAGTTTACAAAAAGTTATAGAAATCCGAACAAGTTAAGAAATATTTAATGCGTATCTGTGGCTCATAATGGGTTTTATGAGGTGCAAAAATTATGCCTTGACACTTTTATAACAAATATTTTTTGTTAAAATTTTAAACATGCTCTTAGCCGGATTTTGAACATTGGGAAATTAGGGAACAGGGAAATTGAGTCTATTTTCGCAAGTGATTGATTATTACTTATTTAAGTAATGAGTAAATAAATGAAATTTAATATTTTTTATTTTATAAAATTTTGTAAAACAATGCTTTACTAAATCCCCAATTTCCTGATTTCCCAATGTCCAAAGTTCAGCTTAGATTTGCGACAACCCTTTTCTCCAAAATTTGTTGAAAATATTGTACGTTCAAATTTAAATGAATGTTCGTCCTTACTTTTAGTGTCAGGAATTAAATAAATGTATATTTTTGTCTCACTACTTATTTACTGATGTTACGCAGTAACGTGTCGGCAGTCTTTCAGTCGGCAGACCGCAGTTGAACGCGAGTTTGTTTGACCTTGGGTTGCGACTGCGGACTGACAAGCGGCGGACGTGTTACTGCGTAACATCTTATTGACTCATTTATTCATCTTCTCATTTACTCATTAGAATTATGGTTCTTTCTCTGAACTCAATCAAAGCCCCCATCGAAATCGAGTTGAAGACTTTTCAATCGCGATTCAGGGAGGCTATGCAGAGCCAAGTACCACTGATGGATAAAGTGATGCAGTATATTGTACGACGCAAAGGAAAACAAGTTCGTCCGATGTTTGTATTTTTGAGTGCGAAATTGTGCGACGATACCAATGACTCGACCTACCACGCTGCTTCACTTGTCGAATTGCTACACACCGCCACGCTTGTGCATGACGATGTGGTGGATGATTCGCTCGAAAGACGCGGTTTTTTCTCTATCAATGCTTTGTGGAAAAACAAGATTGCTGTACTGGTGGGTGATTATCTGCTATCGCAGGGGCTTCTGTTGGCATTGGATAATGACGAATTTCAACTGCTCAAAATCGTGTCGCGTGCTGTAAAGGAAATGAGTGAAGGCGAATTGTTACAAATCGAAAAGGCGCGTCGCTTGGATATTCAAGAAGACATTTACTATGATATAATTCGCAAAAAAACAGCCTCTCTCATCGCGGCTGCCTGTTGTGCAGGTGCGGCTTCGGCGACCAAAGACCCGCACAAGATTGATGCGATGCGCGATTTCGGCGAAAAAATCGGTATTGCTTTCCAGATTCGGGACGATTTATTGGATTTTAGCGAAGAAGAAATCGGCAAACCCAAAGGCATTGACGTAAAGGAAAAAAAGATGACCTTGCCCCTCATCTACGCCCTCAACCAAACTGACCGCAAGCAACGCAAGCACATTATCAATATCATTAAAACTAAAAGTACCCAGCCGGATAAGGTGATTGAAGTCCTCAATTTTGTGCGGAATAGCGGCGGCATCCCCTATGCACAGGAAGCCATGTATCGCTACAGGGCAGAGGCTTTTGAGATATTGCATACCTTTCCGGATTGTCCGGCGCGGGATTCATTGGAGCAATTGGTGACTTTTGTGACGGAACGTAGAAAATAATTTTACTCGTTACTTAATCCAAATTTCATTTTATTTTTTGTTGATACAGCAATTCTTTAAGTTCTGATAATCAATTAAAAATAAAGTAAAAAAAACATTATTTTTTATTTTACATAATAATTTACAATTTAATCTATGTATAAAATTACGTAGTTAAATTTGTGGGTAAATTTCTAAATTATTTGCAT
>CALCMV010000023.1 GCA_937967535.1 uncultured Saprospiraceae bacterium | reverse complement strand
TACAGCGACCCACATACGGCATCCACATGGAATTATATGAGTGTACATGCCAAAGGCAAAATTCGTTTTTTGGATGAGGCAGGATTAGTAGATATACTCCGAAAGACTGCGCTTCATTTTGAAAATAACAACCATCAATCCGCCACGACTTTCGACAATCTGCCCGAAGAATATACGCGGCGGCTGATGCGTGCAATAGTGGCTTTTGAAATAGAAATCATCGAAATGGACAATGTTTTCAAATTGAGTCAAAACAGAGATTATGAAAGCTATCAAAACATCATCAATCAACTCCGGCAGCAAGATATAGACGGGCAGGTCATCGCTGACGAAATGGAGAAAAGGACTAAGGACTTATTTCCTGAAGTTGATGGAGATTAAGGAAAAATTTAAACATGCGCTAAAATATTGCGTTTATTTTCTTACCGGACATTGGACACCGGGAAATCAGAAACGCGGCAAAAATAACTTTACTATTTGGTGGCTTCTTTTGCCATATCTAAATCAAATAACTTATGCAAGACCAATCATGCAAAACACCACGTTGGCGATTGCTCAAAGCGCAATTGAACAACTTGCTGCCTGCCGATTTTTCGGCACAAATAAAAGCGGCTACACATCCCGTCATCATTGATGTGCGGACGGAGAAGGAATTTGCAAATGGTCATATAGCCGATGCTATCCATATTAATTACTTCGATGAGGGTTTTTGGGAGAAAATAGAACAACTTGACTTGCCCGAAAATCACATTATTTTTGTATATTGTCGTTCAGGGCGACGCAGCATACGTGCCTGCACACTCATGCGAAATGGCGGTTTTGATAATGCCCGGATTTTTAATCTGGAAGGCGGTTACAATCTGTGGTTGGAAGAAATAGCATCTTAAAAACGTGAAAGTAAATCAATGGAACGCTTCCCCTTTGCTAGGCTTGGGGGAAGAAAATTAGCTTTTAAGTTAAAAATAATAACAAAGTTTAAATACTTGAATACCAATGTAAAACCTATAAGGTTTCCAAAAACCTTATAGGTTTGGGCGCAGGGCAGAAATCCTTTTTACAAAAATTGTCAAAGACCCAATAAATGTACAACTAACTTGTGATGGTCAATGAATATTTAGATAAATATTTTCCCGAACTCGCCAGACATCTTTCACTTAAAGAAGAAATTGTTCGTGAGGGCAAATTACAAACACTCGAAAAAGGAACGACACTTGTACGAGAGGGCGAATTTGTAAAATATATTCCATTAGTCGTCAGTGGTTCGGTGAAAGTATGCAAAGAAAATAGCGAAGGCGGAGAATATTTATTGTACTATATCAATGCCGGCGAATCCTGCATTATGTCTGCAATTTCTTGCACAAAACAACAAAAAAGCAGCATCAAAGCCATTAGCGAAGAAACTACCGAAATCTTGCTCATACCTGCCGGTTCTGCCACCAAATTCGGACAAAAATATAGCATCTGGAACGAGTACTTTTTTGGGCTTTTTAAACTCAAATACCACGAACTACTCGACATTATCAACATCCTCACTTTTAGCCGAAAAGATGTACGCCTGTTGCAATATTTGGAGCAAAGGTCGGAACGTAAAAGCGATAATACCATCTACGATACCCACCAAAATATTGCCAATGATTTAGGCTCTTCAAGAGAAGTAACATCCAGACTGCTCAAAAAATTAGAAAAAGAAGGAAAACTCCATTTGGGGCATGGCAAAATAACACTTACGAAAACTAAGTAAAGGCTAAGTAAAGTTTAAGTTTAAGAATAAGAATAAGTTTAAACTCAAATTTAACCCTCCTTCGGATGGATAAACCAAGATCGCAAATTTATACAACATATTGGTTTCAAAAAATTACTAAGTGCTTAGTGATTGTAACATTTGTTACAAAAAAAATGCGTGAGGGTATGTAATTTTACTAAAAATTGAAATTATCGTTATACAAAAACATAAAACGCTACTTTTCTCATTACTACAAAAATAAATTTTTCTTAATGTTCTGTTGTAAATAGGGTTTGTTTATCAGGAACAAATGCTGAAGTTCCCATCCGGCACCTATAAAGTCTCGACTTTGTAGGTGTTTTTTTTAGGCTAACTCACAACTTGAATTAATTATTTGTTTTTGTAACATTTGTCACAAACTCTGAGTAGCGGAACGGTTAATTTTGCGGCATTATAAAATTTTTAAAATATATAGAGTTATGAAAAAATTACAATTTTCCGCTATTTTACTATTTGCTGTTTTAGCTATTTTCGTATCGTGCAATAATGATGATGAAACCGACGAGCGTTTCCAATCCGAACTTGTAGGGACTATGGATATGGAAATTTTGACAGATACCGAGACAGGTCTTACTTGGGTAAATGATATCAGAGGTTGTTTTGCCGGTGTCGTTATCGCAACTACAGAATGTGAGGATTTAACATTCGCCGGACAAAGCGATTGGCGTTTGCCCTCACCGGATGAAATGGTAGAACTTATCACAGAAATTTCAGAGCGCGATATGAGGCTTAATTATATCAATCTCGATTGTGCTTTCATGTCTACCAGCGATACGACCGTTTGGGTATTTACCGAAAACTCAACTATGCCCGGAGGAATGACAAGCAATAGACCCGCTATTTCAGGTGTCCGTTGTGTGAGAAATTAATGCTAAGCAACAGCTTACGAGTTACCCCAAATTGAATAATATCGACATTTCGACGAGCTAATTTTGTGCCTTCCTGATAGCATCAGGATACTCTTGAAAACAGGCGTTTATCTGGATAAATGACTGTTTTCGAGTAGGAAAATAAGCACAAAAGAAGCCGTCCAAATGTCGATATTATTATTAATAGTCTAGTGAATAAAATGCTATTGAAGCACAAAGCGCACTAAGGACACGCAACCAAATTAGCGCAATAGAAAACTAAGATTATGTAACAATGTCTTCGCCAAATTTTGAATGGCAAATTAATTTAAATTTTACTTTGTTTTTTGTTAATAATTAAATATTTTTCATTCAAAATTCAAAATTGGCGAACACATTGTATGCTAAGTCGTAAGCATTGAATAATCGACACTTTCAGTTTTCATAATTCATTTTCAATGAATTATTTATTTAAACTTAAACTTATTCTTAAACTTAAACTTGTACTTACTCAGCTTCGCCACCTTATGAAAAATAAAAATAACGAAAATGATAGAATTTATTAGCCAACCCTGGCACTGGTCGGTATCCGGTGCCATGATAGCTCTTGTGATGTTCCTACTGATTTATTTTGGGGAGCGTTTTGGAGTATCTTCCTCCTTTAAAGCTATGTGTTCATTGGGCGGTGCAGGTCGTCTTGCGGATTACTTCAAATACGATTGGAAAAAACACGACTGGCTACTGACTTTTGCGGTCGGGGCAATGATTGGCGGGGCGATTGGAGTGACGGTGTTGGCAAGTCCCGACCCCGTACAAATCTCGTCGGCTACCGTATCAGACCTTGCATCTTTGGGCATCAGCACACCCACAGAAAATGCCGAAGGACGTGGTTTTATCCCACACGATTTACTCAATTTTCAAATGCTCGCTACCTTCAAAGGCTTCATTCTGATGGTGGTCGGTGGCTTCCTGATTGGCTTTGGTACACGCTATGCAGGCGGCTGTACTTCCGGTCATGCGATTACCGGACTATCGAATTTACAACTGCCTTCACTGGTCGCAGTGATTGGCTTTTTTATTGGTGGTTTGCTGATGACTTTTGTGTTGTTGCCCTTAATTCTTTCTTTATAAAAAATTGATTATGAAGCTATTAAAATTTCTGTTCGTAGGTATATTATTTGGAATTGTGATGACCAAATCAGAGGCGGTATCGTGGTTTCGGATTCAGGAAATGTTTCGCTTTCAGAGTTTTCATATGTACGGTATTATTGGTGTGGCGGTAGTTGTGGGTACTTTGATTCATTTCTTGATTAAATCAGGGAAATTCAAAAATTTTAGAGGCGAAATTATCCAATTTGACGACAAACCCAAAACCTATACCGCAAGCATCTTGGGCGGTACTTTTTTCGGATTGGGATGGGCTATGACCGGAGCTTGTCCCGGACCGCTTTATACACTCTTGGGGCAAGGCAACTGGATTATTTTGGTCGTCATCGGGAGTGCTTTGCTGGGGGCTTTGGCTTACGGGATTTTGAAACCGCGACTGCCCCATTAACCGAAGCTATAATGAGTGAATAACTGATGGTACGCAGTAACACGTCCGCAGCTTGTCTGTCCGCAGTCCGCAGTTGGATGCGAGCGTGTTTCACGTATGACTGCGGACTATTTTAGTAAAAAACACAGTTGGCTACCCGTTTAAGTTTGCTCAACTTTGATAATCAGTAAGGTTCTTCTGCATATTTTACGGAAATAATATTTGACTATTATTTATTTGTTATAAAAAATAAAAATTACCCGAAATAGATACTTACATTTTGCTTTAATTGACTTTTGGGAAAAAAGATACTCGTCGGACATTTTTGAAAT
>CALCMV010000022.1 GCA_937967535.1 uncultured Saprospiraceae bacterium | reverse complement strand
TGACAGCTAAAGCAGTCATTACAGTATTCGCGGTCAGTCTGTTTAGCTGTCAAGTGCTTTATATTTTTTCGTGAAAAATATTTTTCGTTTTATTTATTTGACAGCTAAAGCAGTCATTACGAAGTTCGTAAAAAATTGATTATCAATCATTTAATTAACATGATAATAACACACATTAACAATTCATAAAGATTTTTCCGAAAAAAAAATACACGCTACACACCACATTTTAATTTGATTGCATCTCATAAGGTAAATTCCAAAAACAAATTCCAAATTCCAAACGAGATACCAATATCCATTTGAATTTATTTTTTTGGAGATTGGAATTCCTCATAAAAAAATTACGAATGCGCGTCCGTAATACATTTTAAAGAAAAATGAGTAATAAGTAATTCATTAGAAATGAATAATACTTAAACTTTCCCGATAGCTATACGGGATAAACTTAAACTTAAAAAGGTATTATGTTAGAAATTACCGGAATCAAATTTATGTGGTATCTGCTCGGTGTCGGGGTAGTGCTGATTGGCATTATCTCAGCGATGCGTAGGCAGATGACGCGCACAGGCGAGCAGCTCGCACAGGCGGAACCGTCTGCATCTCGACGACAACACAATGAAGTCAATGTATTTAAGAATACAGCAACATTTTTCAGATTTGGAATGGTGGTCGCTTTGTTATTGGTCATTTTTGCGTTTAATTGGACGACCTATGAACGGGAGGTATATATTCCAGAGATAGGACCCGATTGGGATGAGGAATTACTCGTTGAACCGCCACGCGCACCTGAACCGCCGCCACCACCTCCACCTCCACCGCCACCAGAAATTGTAGAGGTAGAACCCGAAGAAGTAGAGGAAGAAGTTGTTTTTGAAGACCAATCGGTGGAGATTGACGAAGAAATTGTCGAAGCCCCTAAACCTCCACCACCGCCTAAACCCATCAAGGAAGTAGAGCCACCACCGCCACCGCCTGCTCCTGTTGTTGTCGAAAAAGAGACAGATGAAGACATTATTTGGGATATTGTACAAGAAATGCCGCGCTTTACAGGTTGTGAAGATATAAGTGGTACCAGCAACGAGAAAAGGAAATGTGCTGAAGGGAAAATGCTTCAATTCATTTATAAAGGTATCAATTACCCTACGATTGCAAGGGAGAATGGTATTGAAGGTTTAGTAGTGATTGGCTTTGTAGTGGAAAAAGACGGTTCTATAAGTGGTGCGGAAATTTTGCGTGATATTGGTGGCGGCTGTGGTGCAGAGGCATTGCGTATGGTCAATGAAATGCCCAAATGGATACCGGGTTTCCAACGTGCAAAACCTGTAAGAGTAAAATTCAGAATGCCTATAAAATTTCAATTGCAAGGCTAGATATATAAAGACAAAAATCTCTCAATGTCTTCGCCAAATTTTGAATGATAAATTGATTTAAGAGCATGTTTGGAATTTTACTTTGTTTTTTGTTGATAATTAAAAATAAGTAAGGAGCAAATTAAATATTTTTTATCATTCAAAATTTTTCATTCAAAATTCAAAATTGGCGAACACATTGAATCTCTGTATGACGTTAATATTTTTGACGACATACAAGAATATCTGTGTGACGTTTATTAACTTTGAGCCGTATCATTTAAATGGAAAAGTAATAAGATGTTTATTTTTATTAAAAATCATATAATTCATTGATAATTAGTAATTTAAACTTAAACTTTCCCGATAGCTATACGGGATAAACTTAAACTTAATAATGAACACACCTGATAATTTAAAATACAGCAAAGAACACGAGTGGGTACGTGTAGATGGTGACCATGCCTATGTAGGTATCACAGATTTTGCACAAGACCAACTCGGAGATATTGTTTACGTCGAAATCGAAACGGAAGGACAAGAACTCGCTAAAGATGAAGTCTTTGGCACAGTGGAAGCTGTAAAGACGGTTTCCGACCTGTTTATGCCCATCAGTGGTACGATAGAAAAATTCAATGCTGACTTGGAAAGCGACCCCGAAGTCGTGAACAGCGACCCCTACGAGAAAGGTTGGATGGTCAAAATTAAAATGAGCAATACCGCTGAATTGGACGATTTGATGGATGCGGCTGCTTATGTTTCAATGACTGCTGAGGCGTGATGATTGAGTGATTGTGAAATTGTATGATTGTAATTTGTATTTTTTGCTTCGCAAAAAACATATAACAAGTCTTCAATCACACAATCATACAATTTCACAATCATTTCACATGAAAAATTTCAAATACTTCATACCTGCGATATTGTGGGCTGCGTTGATTTTTGCGCTGTCTGCTACACCGGGTCGGCATATGCCGGATTTGTCGTTTTGGAATTTATTGCAACCGGATAAAGTAGGGCATTGGGGCTTCTATGCCATACTGGTCGGGGCGGTGTTGTGGGGATTTCATCGCTTGCGCCAAAAACAGAAAATACCGCGAAATATGATTGCAATAGTCGTTTTATTCGCTATTTTGTATGGAATTTCGATAGAATTTATGCAATCTGCATTTTTTTCGGGCAGAAATTTTGACGTTTTAGATATTCTTGCTAATATTATCGGATGTTTGACGGGCTTGCTTAGTTTAAAGTTTTTCAGACATTCAGTTTAGTGATTAGTTTATAGAGTTTATGAAGTTCATTTAGTTGGGTAAAGAATGAATTTTGCGCTGCAAAATTCATTCTCAAAGACGATTTCTAAACTGATAAACTTAAAAATCAAAATAATTTTTTTATATGTTACAAGTTACCGGAACCGGGCTTGCACTAGCACTTTTGGGGTTGTTAGCGGTTATTATCGGGATTATCCTGATAGTTCGCTCGCGTCTTGGAGGTGCCAGTAAGCAAGACTTAGCCAGTAAGTATGGCGACAACAGGAAAGTGGCGTTAGCACGCCAGTATCCGGAGGTCAATGCTTTCGGCTTGTCACGTACCTTCTTCCTTGCGGGGTTGGCGGGCGCGATATTGCTGACGCTATTGGCATTCAGTTGGACGACTTATGACCGCGAAGTCGTGATTCCTTCGGATGCTTTGGAACTGCCGGACGACCTGGAGATTGAACCTCCACGTACCGCAGAACCACCGCCTCCGCCGCCACCACCGCCTCCGCCGGTTATCGAGGAGGTACCGGAGGAAGAGGTAGAGGAAGAAATCGAGTTTGAAGACCAAACCGTAGAGGAAGAAACGGTGATAGAGGAACCACCTCCGCCACCACCAAAGAAGGAAGCACCACCACCGCCTCCGCCACCTCCGCCACCACCACCACCGGAGCCGGAGCCGGAAGTTGTTGAGGATGAAATCTTTACGATAGTACAAGATATGCCTCGCTTTCCGGGTTGTGAAGATGCT
>CALCMV010000021.1 GCA_937967535.1 uncultured Saprospiraceae bacterium | reverse complement strand
TTACGCACTGATTTCGCCGGATGGAGGTGCCTTGAAAAAGGTTTATCGTCTTGCACAATATATTGATTGTCAAAACATTGTAGAATGTAGCAAACACCGCGATGTCAAAACAGGCGACCTAAGTGGCTTCGCTGCTTACACGAATGATTTGCAGGGAAAAACCTGCGTCATTGTAGATGATATTTGTGATGGCGGCGGTACATTTCTCGGCTTGGCAGACGAACTGAAACGCAAAAATGCAGGCGATATTTACCTCATTGTCACACATGGAATTTTCAGTAATGGTTTCGATAAATTATGCCAAAAATTTAAGAAAATATACAGTACAAATTCCTTTAGTACGATAAAAAATAAAGCACTCATACAAGTACCGATAACTCCGACTATAATGACTCACGATTAACCTCATTTCACAGGCAATCGCGAAAAAACTGACGCCAAAAACTAAGGAAAATTTATGGAATAATTGTTGATATGAAATAAAAACTAATAACTTATTTAACTAAATATCATGCGAAAAAATATAACATACCTATTAGGAGCCGGTGCCAGTTACAACGCCTTACCTGTACTCAATCAAATGGAAGACTCAATGATGTATCTCAAATCTAAACTTGAGTTGGGAGACTTTCGTAGTGAATACAAATACAATGTCATTGAAGATATTAACTGGATATTAAAGGAATCAAGTGATTACTTTACAGTTGATACGCTTGCTAAAACATTTTTTGTACAAAATAGGTTTTCTGCTCTGGAAAGACTAAAAAGAGGATTGTCTGCTTTTTTTATATTGGAACAGTTTAGGAACAAACACGACGATTTTGCTTCAAAAGATTCTAAAATAATTAAAAATACCAACATAGACTTGAGGTATATAAATTTTTTAGCCTCAATTACATTAGAAACTAATCGTATTCATGAATTAATAGAATTGCCGCCCAATCTAAATATTATTACATGGAATTACGATATACAAATGGAATTAGCTTTTGCACGCTTTCTTAAGCGAGAAAACGAGCCTATTAGTTTGGAGGAAATTGTCACGAAAAATATTCCTTCACATCCGATCATTTATGCCTGTAATGACAAGGATGACGAAAATACTCCATCCCCTAAAATAATACATCTCAATGGTGTTGCAGGCGTATATAGTCTAAAAAATAAAAAAAATGTATTAAAATTTGTAGGAACTCTAAGTGGTACCGATTCCGGGGATCCAACATTTATAACACAATGTTTAGAGAGGCAAATTTCTGATTTGTATGATAATAACACTTCCTTTGAACAAGGGCTAACTTATGCTTGGGAAAAAACAGTTCATGCACAACATGCTGTGGGGCTTGCTCGGAATATTATGCAAGAGACGGATATTTTGGTTGTGGTTGGTTATTCATTTCCTTTTTTTAATAGAAAAGTAGATAGAGACCTGTTTGGATTTCTTGTAGATAAACCACGTGGAAGCGAACCTGTTATTTACTTTCAAGACCCAAATGAAGAAGCTTACAAGAGCCTGTATAATAAATTTGATTTAAGAGGGGGGAAATCGAAAGATAGGATTGAAGTCATTCCGATAACGGATGTGAGTCAATTCCATCTTCCTTTCGAGTTGTGAACCATCAAAAAAGAGGCAGTCTCAACGAGACTGCCCCTATAAAAACCACGCTTCATTAGCAGTAATTAGGGCTTCACAAAACGAGGAACGTTGGTGCCGATTAAGACGCCGATGTTTACGATTAAAAATACTTTGCCGGAGTTTTTCTGGGTGACGAATTTTTTGGAAACGATTCTTTCTTGCATCATTTGGCTGCCATGTACAAGCGCGACGACTGCATTTGAATACAAAAAAATCCTCAATAAATACGCGGATTTGACGGGCGGCGATTTGGATTTTGTGAATTTGCAAGGGCATGATTTCAGCTTTCGCGGAATGGCGGGATTGGAAGCGGCGATGATGAGTGGCGCGGCGCATTTGTTGAGTTTTACGGGAACGGATAGCATACCCGCGATTGATTTTTTGGAGCAATATTATCATGCAGATTCGGATAAAGAAACGGTAGGTTTGAGCGTACCCGCTACCGAACATTCGGTGATGTGTATGGGTACAGAACTGAATGAAGTCGAAACCTTTAAACGTCTGATTAACAAGACTTACCCAAGGGGAATTGTAAGCATCGTATCGGATACTTGGGATTATTGGAAGGTCATCACAGCGTATATTCCGACGCTGAAAAATGATATTCTTAAACGCGATGGAAAGGTCGTCATTCGCCCTGATTCGGGCGACCCTGTGAAGATTATTTGCGGCGACCCCGATGCTATGCCCGGCACACCCGAATATAAAGGTTCGGTGGAATGTCTGTGGGAAACTTTTGGCGGTACAAGTACCAAAAACGGCTACAAATTACTCGACGAACATATTGGTCTGATTTACGGAGATAGCATTACACTAAAACGTTGTGAGGTGATTTGTGAGCAATTGGAAGCGAAGGGTTTTGCTTCTACAAATGTGGTGTTTGGTATTGGTTCATTCACTTATCAATATGTGACTCGCGATACTTATGGATTTGCCATGAAAGCCACTTATGGCGAAGTAAAGGGCAAAGGCAGAGCCATTTTCAAAAACCCAAAAACAGACGACGGTACAAAGAAGAGTGCAAAGGGATTAATCCGAATTAATGGCGAAAACGGGCGCGTTACACACATGCACGACGAGTTGACTTGGGCGGAGGAACAAGGCGGCATGTTGCAGACCATTTATAAAGATGGAAAGTTGATTCGTGAAGTTGCTTTGAGTGAAATACGGGCTTTGCTTGATATTCAAATGGAATATGAAACGGTGAAGGAAGTAGCTTTGGTTTGATTTTCTATTTGAATGATAATCCATTTACAATAGTCCGTACATTTTTTTTGTTTTTTAGTAAATAATGATTTTAAAAATTTATAAAACATTTATTATTAATTTTTAATTAAAAATAGTTTAAAATTAATTTTATTTATAAATAATTAATAATCATGGCTAATGAAAAATTGAACGGACTATTGATTTATTCTCAATTCTCAATTCTCAATTCTCATGTGTAAAGTATATTATCCGAAAAATAACCTAAAAAACATTGCCAAATTTCCACACAAAACCATCTTTCTGGCAGGCTCAATAGAAATGGGCAAAGCCGAAAAATGGCAAGATAAAATGATACAAATGGCAGAAAATGACGAGCTCATTTTCTTCAATCCAAGACGCAATGATTGGGATGCAACATGGAACAACAACCGCTACGAAGGTGAAATGAAACAGCAAATCGACTGGGAATTATACGGTTTGCAAAAGGCAGATGTGATTGTGATGTATTTTGATAAAAATACCATTTCGCCAATTACTTTGTTGGAATTGGGATTGCATGCAGCATCGGGAAAAGTCATTTTGTGCTGCCCGAAAGACTATCATCGCAAGGCGAATGTAGATGCGATTGCTGCTCATTATCAACTTGAATCTGTAGATAGTTTGGAAGAACTTTATTTAGCTGCAAAGTCAAGCTCTGAATAAAGAAGGGCAGACTCCCGAAAGAGCCTGCCCCATACAAAAACCACGCTTCATTAGCAGTAATTACGGTTGCACAAATCGTGTAGCACCGTAGGTATATTTTTCGGAAATAACTTTGACAAAATAAACACCGGACGCAAGTCGGGCATTTTGAAGGTCTAAAGTAATTTCGTTCAAACCGCTTACTGTACTTGCCTGTTGGCTGTGTACGAGTTGACTGTTGATATTGTAAATTTGAATGTCGAGTTGCTCGTCTTCGGGGCTGTCGAGTACGAGTGTGGGGGTGTTATTTTTTATTGGGTTAGGGAAAATGAGGAGACGTTGGCTGTCGTTGAGTTGTGCAAATTTATTTCCATTACCAATCTGTACGGTTTCTGTTTCATTACATGCTTCCCCTTGCGAACCATTAATCTGTACTTGAATCTGATATGTTCCTGCTGATGGTGCGGTATAGCTGTATGAAGGTTTACAAATATCTGTACCATTATAAGAATTGCACTCATCAAGAACCTGCCCGTTACTGTCAAAAACCTTAATGATTTGATGCTCGTTATACAAATTGTTGATACTGATAGTATTGCCGGACGTGGATATATCAATGGCACTACATGTACCGGAACTGACGATTGTGCCTACACATTCGCAGTTGCTATTATACATGTCGTTTTGAGTATTTGGATTGCCATCGTCACAACTTGCGCCTACTGTACATGTTTGTTGCGGACATCCAAAGACCTGTACTTCATCCAATGTAATAAAACCTTGTCCTTCTCTTTGAACCCTGATATATCGTCCGGTACTATTAGCATTGACCGTACTTGGGCGACCCAACTGACCCGATATTAAATAATCATCCACATTCGGATCATTTTTGGTTGTCGTAAAGTCATCGGAAGTAAAAGGACTGTCCGAAATGAAGACATATACATTGTTCATTATCCCTTGATTGCCCGTAGTGACGTTCCACAGAGCTACTTGGTCAATATCATAACTTCGTCCTAAATCCACTTGCCACCACTGATTGAATCCCCAGTCGGTCAGGCTGACTTGATTCCATGCACCATTTGTATTACCATCAATAGCTTTATCGGCAGTTGCGCTTGTGATACCCGAATGATTGCTAGATTGGCTGGCATTGCCTGCAAGCAGCGTTATTTGTTGCGGAGTGTTGCAAGCACCGGGGCAAGCCGGACAAGGTCCACCACAATCAACACCTGTTTCGCCTTGATTTTGAATGCCGTCATTGCAAGTTGCAGAAATAATTGGCGTGCCTATACATTCACAATTGCTATTATATTTATCATTTTCTGTATTCGGATTACCATCATCGCAATCTGCACCTACCGTACAAGAACTCGCCGGACATCCAAAAACCTGCACTTCATCCAGTGTAATAAAACCTTGTCCTTGTTTTTGAACTCTGATATATCGTCCGGTACTATTGGCATTGACCGTACTTGGGCGACCCAACTGACCCGATATTAAATAATCATCTACATTCGGGCTATTTTTGATGGTTTCAAAATCATCAGAGGTAAAAGGATTGTCCGAAACAAAGACATAAATATTGGTCATTTGTCCCTGATTGCCCGTAGTGACATTCCAGAGTTTTACTTGGTCAATATCATAACTTTGTCCTAAATCCACTTGCCACCATTCGCTCGACCCCCAATTGGTCAAACTGATTTGATTCCATGCACCATTTGTATTACCGTCAACGGCTTTATCGGCGGTTGCGTTTGGGATACCTGAATGATTGCTGGATTGACTGGCATTAGCCGCAAGAAGTGTAATTTGTTGCGGAGAGTTACAACCGACCGGACAAGTCGGGCAAGGTCCACCGCAATCAAGGCCAGTTTCGCCTTGGTTTTGAATGCCGTCGTTGCAAGAAGGATTATTATTGGAAATAAGAGGAATAACTATCGGAATGGGGGTGAGTTTTAGCGTACCATTGACATAAACAGATGAAGAAGAAATATTATTGACCGAAGATTCTTTCCAATCTAATCTGGTGAAATTTTGACTTGTATTAATGCTTAAATTTGAAGGAAGTCCTATCTGTCCAGGTGTTTGACTGATAATGTCAGCTAATATCTGATTTTCATTTTTATTATTGATATTAGTGGCGTACCAAGCTACAAGATGAGTAGGATTGCCATTGGGCGAATCGCCGACGAGAATGGCATGTACTCCATTATCGTCTTCTTTGATGGTTTGCAAATAATGTTTGTTGCCTATGACGCTTGAATTTCTAAATTTCCTCATCGCAGGCATTACTTTCTTTTCGCCGATAAAATCACTACTTGCACTCGGATAGTTGCTATATTTGAAAGCACCGCCCGGCACTGTCTCAATTAATGGTTGGGTTTTGTAAACGCCTGTATTTTGATACAAGGATTCGTTACTATCAAAACTTCCATAAATATAGCCACTATCAAATCCATATCTTGCCAAGAGTAAAAAAGCACGAATAGAATATAAGGCTTGTGCTTCTTCGCCTACTCCGACAAACTCAGTCGCCCAATCTGAAGGGTTGTTGGGTTGGGTAGAGGGAGTACCGTTGACACTTTGTATCACCCAGTCATCACCGGGCTTATTGTCAACATCTCCCAGATTCATTCGTATAGGAACATTTTGGTCATTCCAGCCAAACTCGGTAGCGGTCAGACCCATAGTTGGCGCATTATCATTACGCCATTTCACCATATTTTTTATAGATTGAAAATAAGACGTAGTAGATTCGGGATGTTGATTGATATTATTATTATCCACACCGTTTTCTACGGCAAAGCTATATGGATGAATATCCAATCCGGCAACTGTCTGCCTTGTTTTATCGCTCATCATAGTTCCGACATAATCATTGTCCCATACATGCGCGGCTTTGTGTGCTTGATACGCACCAAACCACATTTTAATTACCCATGTGTTTTGATTTGGCGTAGCAAATCTATTGCCTTGATAATACTCCGTAAAACCCTCGATGAAACCATCGCAAACGGCTTTGTAGCCGTCAATCCCCAAGTCGCTTCCCCAGTGTTCGTTGGAAGTATGAAAACGGTCAACCAATGCAGTATTGGCGTTTTTGTCGGGATCCATAGTCTGGAGGTAGGCTTTTGCATATTGATAAGCATTTTCCTTAATATTGGTCATCGAACCGCCCCATTCGCTTTCTGTGTACCATTTATTCGGAAAACCCTTTCCTTGTATGGTTTCTACCGAAGACACTATAAACGGATAATCATCACGCAGTACACGGTAAAAATCCCGAATAGCGCACATCCCAAGCCTTTGTATATCGTAGTTAGGATTGGTACATGGATTAATAGGTTGGGTTGCAGGGGTATTGCCAAAATAATCTTTTCCCATCAAATGAAATAGTCTCATTTTCGGAAAAGTTTGTTTGAATGAATTGACAACAGTCGGGTTTACCGTTTCCCCAGTTGAGCTATTATATATCTGCTGCCAGAATACATAACCTACCTCATTGATACCCACTATATCACCAAATTTTGTGGGATTAGCTTGGTTGGTCGGCAAATTAATTGTGTTAGGATTTTTATCGGAATCGTATGTGCGTCTTTGGGCATCAAGAGGGGTGATGCTGTTCAGCAGAAAAAGAAAGGTAAGCAATGATATGATTGCCATTGAACTGAAGCTGTTTAATATTTTTTTCATTGTTTTTATCTTTTAATTTAGTAAAATAATTATGTGTTTTTGAGAATAGATAATTGATAAATTAATATTTATTGTATTTAAAAATATATTTTTAAAAAACTTGTATATGGGCATAGCTTCGTCATACTTCTTTTTTGTATAAAGAAATTATTTTATAAATAAAAAATTAATAAACTATTGTTTTTATAATGGGAAATTCGAGGTTTGAACTTTTAATAAAGAAGTATGAGGTCGGTTTATAATTTTAAAAAAGGAATGTATTGTCCGACACTTTTAAAGTGCCGGACAATTATATTTAATGAAAATTATTGATGAGTAATTTTTTAACAATGTGGCGACTATCATTCATTTTGATGGAGACAAAATACAGTCCGTTGCTATATCGGCTAATGTCCAATTGTACAGGGTCGCTTGGTATTTGGTCGAATGTGAGGTCTTGTACCATTTGACCAAGGCTATTAGAAATAGCGATTGTCCCTTGCTTTCCTGCCAATGCTTCGAGTGTGAGATAGACTTCGTTTTCAGCCGGATTTGGAAATAGAGTAATGTCATCGGGATTGAGGATAACTTTATTCCCATTGTTCACGGCTATGGTTTCGTTGCAAGTATCCTCATTAAATGTTGCTTGTGCTGCTGCGTTTGCTGCCCAACAATAGTTAAAGGTAGCAAGATGAACACCATTAGAGTTAGCCGGAATATTCCAAGTGTAGGCGGTCTGCCCTGCCCAACTCAAAGTACCGACTCCGGCAGTATTTCCTGTGTATCCATTGCCCGGCAGGTTGCTAATCTGAACAGTAGTAGCAGTAGTTTGGGCTGCCGAAGATGCTATTGTGAGTTCGTAAGTATCACAATTTGGGTCGCTATCTGTTGTTCTGGTAAAACTCACTAAGTCAATCGCACAATTTCCGCTAGGTGTTATTGTTCCCTGACAAGTACATCCATCGGCTTGAATGACATCATTGCTTGTATTAGGGTTGCTGTCGTCACAGCTTGTATTGGGTGTAGTGGGAATACTTGCGTCATTATCATCACAATCAATATCCGCGCATACGCCATCGCTGTCATTGTCAGTACAACCGCCGCCGCCGACAGTGATAGTTTCATTGCAAGTACCCTCATTAAATGTTGCTTGTGCTGCTGCGTCTGCTGTCCAGCAATAGCTAAAGGTAGCAAGATGAACACCATTAGAGTTAGCCGGAATATTCCAAGTGTAGGCGGTCTGTCCTGCCCAACTCAAAGTACCGACTCCGGCAGTATTTCCTGTGTATCCATTGCCCGGCAGGTTGCTAATCTGAACAGTAGTAGCAGTAGTCTGCGTTGCCGAAGATGCTATTGTGAGTTTGTAGGTATCACAATTTGGGTCGCTATCTGTTGTTCTGGTAAAACTCACTAAATCAATCGCACAATTTCCGCTAGGTGTTATTGTTCCCTGACAAGTACATCCATCGGCTTGAATGACATCATTGCTTGTATTAGGGTTGCCGTCGTCACAGCTTGTATCGGGTGTGGTGGGAATACTTGCATCAAAGTCATCACAATCATCATCTTGGCAAAAACCGTCCCCGTCATTATCTATACATTCAACACTGCCAACGGTCACGACTACATAATCCGCTGCAGTGTGATATAGATTCGGATTGTCGGAGAGAATGTATAATTTATCGGCTGCATTGCCCGTAGATTTTACCGGACCAAAACGCAGCGTGTAAGTACCATTTGAGGGGAAAGTTGCATTGGTAGTTGAACTGTTGGCATTAGAAAAATTCGGCGTAGCCGGACAATCTATACACGACCACTGCACCAATGATGGTGTTGGTGCATTTTTGGCATCAATCGTTCCGTTCAATGCTATCGTTCCGCCTTGTGAGACTGTTTTATCCGGTCCGGCATCTACGAAATAAACGGTGCTACCACTTGGGCTGACATTAATTCCATTTATGTATCTTTCGAAGAACATTTCAGCGATAGGATTCGTCCAAACGCCGAAACCATTGAAGGCGTGGTTATGCCCCTCGTTGATGGCGTGTGTGAGATGTACCGAGCCGCGCAATTCGTTGAAAGCCGCAAAATTTCCGGCAGGATGTGTCACGAAATCGCGGTAGCCGATACCAAAATAAACGGGGTCGCTAATGCGTTTGGCAGCGTGCGTAGCATCGTAATAAGCGGCGGCAGCAGCTACGGCATTATCATCCAATGCACCGCTACTCAATACGTAATTGGGAAATCCGGCAGCTTTGTTGAATAAAATCGCGCTATTATCGCACAAAATTGGTTGGGTAATGACGAGACATTTGACCAAATTATCGTTCTCGGCATCTATACCGCCAACCATCAGAGAAAGCCCTGCGCCTTGACTTGCGCCGAACAATCCAATGCCTTTTGAAGCTGAATAATCGGAGCGCGAAGCTATGTATCGCAATGCCTGATAAGATGCTGCGATAGAGGTTTTGTAATAAAAATCATCGGGATTGGTAGAGGGCGGCGTATCGGCGGGTGCTTGTCCGTAAGGCACATCGGTAATGCCAGAAATAGAAATAGCAATGACATTATACGCTGCCGCAAATGCTGAAATGACAGTCGTACTTGCAGTATTTGTACTGGAAAAACTTTGTATGTGCAAGACCGCACCCATGTTGTTGCCATTGGTCGGATAAGCGATTCTGCAATAGACTTTTTTACCGTTGATATTGTCGAGTCGAAGGTCGGCGGTGGTGACGCCATTTCCTTGTGTTTGGATATTCGTGATTTGTCCGGTTGGGGCGGGGAGTTGATTGACGATGCCCGACCAATAAGCATCAAAATCTGAGGGTTCTGCCGAAGTAGTTTTAATCTCAAAAGGCTTGTAAGCTGCTACTCCAAAATCACCGAATGACTTGGCAAAATATATGCCCGGCTCATTGGTCGGATAGGTGATTTGTCCGCCGTTGTAATTTGAGCTAAGTAGCGTTTGTCCTGCTGTTTTGTTGTCGGTATAAATTTCGTAACTGCCCGATGAACTTGAAACGTTGTATTGTATCTGCCCGTTATTGTATGCGGGAGGGTTTTGGGTGGCACTTACGTTTTGTGCGTAGGTGTATTGGAATGCACTGCATAATAATAGATTTACCAACACCAACCGGAGTATAAAATTTCTTGTATTTTTCATAGCTAAGTATGATGAGTAGATGATTAAATGAATAAATGAGTAGATTTAAAATGTAATAATGTTTCAATGAATAAATGAGTGGTTTAAGAGGGGAAATATTTACTTCCCGAATCAAGTACGGGATTTCGTTTTACTCAACATTTTGTCATTTATTCATCTACTCATTATCGTAAATAAAGTGTGAAATCAGTGTGAAAATTTATCGGTGTGGATGTCGGAATTTCTTTGGAGAATGTGTGAATATGTTTTCTGTTTGATGATGTAAAGATGCAGGGAAAAATTGATGTTGGAAAGGTAATTTTTTGCTATTCTGTCGTAATAAAATTGTATTGTTTTTTTAGTTTGTTATAATTAAATTTAAATAAATAATTGAATAATAGTATTTTATAAAAAGTATTAATTATTATTTTAGGTTAATTAATTTGAAATAATGTAAAATTTAAATTAAAAAAAATACTATTATTTGAACATTAAATTTGGCTATCAGTTCATAGTTGCGAGTTCATAGTTCATAGTTTCATGCTTATCAGCAATTTATACTTTGTGTCTTCGTGTCTTTGTGGCAATTTTCAATTTTGAATTATGTTTAAACACATTAAAATGCCCCTAATATTTTACACACTCATTTGATAAATACTTGTATGCTGCGATACAAATAAAAAAAGGCGTTCCATCAATCCGAAAATTGACGAAACACCCAACATGAACAGTGTGTATTTGAAATAGTAGAATGGTTTATTTCACAAGATTCATTTTGCCCGTACCGATGTATGATAGTTGTTGAGATTGAGGATTTCTGCTGCCAATTTGCAGGAAGCTTTTTCTCGCAATTCGGGCTTTGCTTTGTACATCGCTTTGGTCGCTTGTTCGATGGCGCAAGCATTGTGTATATTCGATTGATTAGATTTTGGTTGGGCAATAGCTGCAATAACACAACTAATAAGAAGTAGTGTAAAGATGGCTTTTAAAAAATTCATAGAAAGGTTTTTACTCCAACTAATTTTTTTGAGATAAAATATTGGAAATCAAACCTATAAGGTCGCAAAGACCTTATAGGTTTAGGGAGTATCATAGTCGGATTTAGTTTAATAATCAATATTGTTGTCGCTGTTTAGTTAGGAGAAAATTTTAATAAATAATAATCAATGTTTAAGTCGCATAAAAATGTTATTCGGGATTCGGAATATTAGAAAATACTCCATTATTATTTTTCCACATAATTTTATCTGCTCCATTTGTATTACTAAAAAAAGAGTAAAACATTATAAAATAAATTTATATATAAATTCGCTTAAAATTTGTCGAATTATATGAATGTAAACCTCATACAATCCGACAATTTCTTAGTGATTATCTCACGATATTCATACGTTGCGTACCAGTATAATTTCCTGCTTGAATGTTGTAATAATAAATCCCTGAATCCAATCCGGCAGCATCAAAATTTACCTGATGTACACCCCGATAAAATTCCTGATGACTGAGGATTTTAGAAACAGTTTTACCCATCATATCGTAAAGTATCATCGTGACGGGTGCATCTTCGGGCAAGTCAAATTGAATCGTTGTTTGTCCGTGAAATGGATTAGGATAATTGGCAAGGGTGAGCGATTGAGTAGCTTGTTCGGTACTCGGATAAGTGCTATACCTAAACGATAAACCTGCGTCGCCCATAGTATTGCCTATACCCGACAATACCGGACCATATGTTTGAAAATGATTAAATTCGACATAAGCCACCTCATGTGGTCGGTCAATCCATGCACCGGTGTGTATGAGTTGTCTATCTTCATTATACCATTGAATATCAGCAGCAATTCCGGCAGATACAACATAATCAAAACCACCATCTTCACGAGGCACCCCCAGTGTGAGGTGAGTAATGTCATTCGGATTCAGATTGGCGACATCGCAGGCAGTTCCAAAACCACAATCGGCTATGATATTTACCTCGATAGGTTCTTGTTGGCGATAACCACGCGGATAAACCACTACCGTACACCCATCGCTGATAGAAAAAACAGGACTAATTGCCCGACACTCAATCGTGGTTTCCACAGGTTCAAAAGCAGGTCGGTCATAGCAGATTTTGGTACGGCATACATCGTCGTTCAGGCACTCCGTTACCACAGCAACTTCCATATTACTATCTGCGGTATTGACATCGGCTAACACGCTGATAGAACTTGCCTGTTCGATAGTATTGGCATGGACGTAGAAGCAAAATTGGTTTTCTGTTGAGTTGGTTTCGAGGATTTTCATGGTCAGAGGCTGATCTTGTGCGTACAAAATTGTAGCAGCACAAACAAGCACACCTGTTACCATACACATTTGTATGATACTTTTCATAATGAAGCGATTGTAACCGGTAAGCATCAGGATAGAATTATCTTTAGAACATACGTAAAATTCTGTCTTGACACCTAACTCAGTTAGATTTAAAATAATGCGTGTGAATTGACGTGGAAAATCGGACGAGATTTTTTGATGTGCTTACTTTCTTATTCTGATGTGTACCAATTTGTTATCAGCACATTTCCAAAAAAAGTAAGATGGTTGTTGCGTGGATAAGACAAATATCTACTATATTTTTAATTTTTAAAAGGTAAAAAATATGCTATTTGTCGTGAAAAAATACGATTTTTTAGTAAATTTGTTTTTGCTAAAAATAATTTTTATTATGATTGTTAACTAATTATAATTAATTAAATTAACTTATTATTTAATAATTAATTTGAAAATGCTTAAAAATGTACAAGTTCACCAATCCAAATTATTTGCCCTATTGCATACTTTAAATAAAAAAGAAGTACGGGAGTTGAGCTTGTGGCTACAATCTCCCGTCCACAATTCGTCGGAAGAAGTACGTTTATTATTTGAGGGGATAAAATCAAAAGATAAAAGCTTTCGACGCGCTATCGACAAATTAACTTTATTGAAATTTATCAATATCATACCAAGCGACGATAATGGCACACACCTAAGCCCAAAAGAAGAAAAAACCTTGCGCGAGGTGATGCACAAACTAACCGGACAGGTACAGGATTTTATTGTATGGAAAAGCTTTCAAAGCGATAAATTTAAAGTAAAATATCACACATTAGACGCTTTTTTAGTTAGAAAATTATACAAATATCTGCCACATCAACTCGAAAAAACACAACGCGAACTCAAGGCAGCCCCGCAACGCGATATTAACTACCTTGAATACAATTTTTTGTTGACAGAAGTAGAATTTTTCCTGAATATTATCCTGAGTAATCGGGGCAAAAAAACAGAATATCAAACAGTCATAGATAGTCTGCGACATTATTATCTGAGCAATCTCCTGAAGTATTACTGTGCCGCTATCTCTCACGAAAAAATGCTACAAGTAAAATATGAATACCCTTTTATAGATTCAATTAAAACATATATAGAAGAAAATGAAGATAAAAATGTACCAACTATCCGAGTATATTTTTCATTATTAAAATTAATTGAAACCAATGAAAAGAGTCATTTCTATGATTTAAAAAATTATCTTTTTGAACGATTGGACTTGTTTAATGTCAATGAAATTCGTCAATTTTTCAGTCATTTGGTCAATTATTGTAACCTCATGATAAAAGCAGGTCAACAAGAATTTGTACGCGAACAACACGAAATATATCGGCAAGGATTGGAGCTAAAATGCTGGTCAACAGATATTTATTTTTCTACCCACCAATTTACACATATCATCAAAAACGCTTTACAATTAGATGAAGTATCTTGGGCAGATGATTTTGTAGAGGTCTATCAACACGAACTCCAACCACAGGTGCGCGAAGATATGGCTAATTACTATCGTGCCTTAAAATATTTCCATCAAAAACAATTCGAAGAAGCGCAAAAATACTTGTCGAATATTAACCAATCAGAAGATTTTGCATATAGTTTAAATTTTAAAATATTATTAATAAAAATTTATTACGAATCCGACAAACTCACCATAGATAACCTTGATACTCACCCTATCAATTACGAACTCGAAACGATGCGCCAAAATGTTTCTGTCCGCAACAAACGCATGTCCGAAGTTTTTCGTTTGGCTTATAATAATTTTGTAAATGTATTCCGTCGGATATTGGAGCGAAAAAAGAAACGCATCATAGGCGAGTCATTAAGCCCCAAAAATATTGCAAAATTGGAAAAAGACCTGTCCGATATTAGCCCTTTGGTGGAAAAAACGTGGTTGAGAGAGAAAATTAAGGAATTAGTAAGGAGCAAATAATAAGTAACGATAAAACAATAAATCACGATTTGGACAGATTCTTTTGCGCTTATTTTCCTCCTTGAAAACAGTCATTATATCCACATAACTTCCATTTTCAAGAAGAAAACTAAACACAAAATAACCTCGTCGAAATCGTGAACTTATTATTTTATCGTTACTAAACTACTGGACTTTGGACATTGGGGAATTAGGAAATTTGGTATTAGGTAAATTGTTTTTTCTCAAATAATTATAAAGTTAAATTAATTGAATATTTTTCTACCTTAATGAAAATTAAATACCTGATAATCAATTACTTACGATT